>JBJXFP010000109.1:0-9766 GCA_046155615.1 Flavobacteriales bacterium
GAGTTGTTTTCCTGGTAACCGACCAGCAATGCATAGATGCGATTGGGATCAGCAGCGGTAGTTGCAAGCCTTCCGCCTTCAGGAAGTATCTGATCGCTGTCATTGTCGAACCAACCATTGTCATACATGGTCCAGTTGACACCATAGTCAGTGCTCTTGAAGAATTTGCTGTTGTGCTCGTCCACTTCCTGAATGGTGTAAACAACTGATGCATCATCGGGCTTGATGGCGATGGTGCGGCATTGACCAAGCAAGACTTCTGTCCAGTTGTCGCCACCATCCACAGTGCGGTAGAAACCAAGATTGCACGCTGCATAAATGATGTCGGGATTGTCCACGTTGAAATCAATTTGCGAAGCGCGAATGTTCTGCGAGACAAACCCCGCCTGACCAATCACGCTCCATGTCTCGCCACCGTCCACCGTGCGCCACAAGTCGTTGGCCGTACTCATCAGCACAAGGTTGTCGTTGGTAGGATGGATGCGAATGCTCTGCACATCACCTGCTATCAAGTCTTCGGTTACATGTTCCCAATGCTGACCGCCATCGATGCTTTTGTATGCACCACCACTTTCTGATCCGCAGTAGAGCACATCAGGGTTCACAGCGCTTCTGTCATGGCAATAAATATTGCTGTGGCGAAAGCCGGGAGTCATAGAACCATCACTGTCATAATGCACCTCCGGCCCGGCATAGCTCCAGATGTCAGCACCGCGGCTGGCACTTTGCTTCTCTTTTATTTGTTGTTCTATCCCACTGCGCTCTTCTGCTGTTGGATACGCCACGCTGCCATCTTCCTGAATGTATTTTCTGTTCAGCGTTATCCAACGTTTGTAAGCTTGGGTGTCTTTGGTTTTTACAAAATCGTGTTCTTTGTAGTAGGTCTCATACGCCTCGCGCAGTTCGTGCGCATTAATGTTTTTGCTATAGAGGATTTGTTGCCAATCGGTGGATGACTGCTCCTGCGCAACAGCAAAAAGCGGAAGAGCGATGAGAAGGGAAAGAAGGTGTTTCATTTCTAACAAATTTATTGACGCAAGAAAAGGAACTGTAATCGATGAAATGCAATAACATGAACGTCACATGTGATTTCTATTAGTTCAAAAAAGTCGATTGAACAAATCCTCTCTATCCATTAAAAAAAAATTCTTAAGGGCCAATCCGTTGTATAATTGGCTCAGTGAACAATAAAAAAAGACATGAAAAACATCTTGATCATCTCTATACTAATCTTGATACTATTAAGTGGCTGTATAGAGCTTCACCAAGTAATTGAACTTGATTCAAAGAGCTTAAAAAGTCAAGATGACTATTTCATCTTTGAAAATGACTCGCTTAAGATAACTTACAGTTTTTGGGCAGAGAATGGAATTATGGCATTTCAGATTTTCAACAAAACCAATAGAGACATTTATTTGAACTGGGAAAAATCTTCATTCATTGTAAATTCTCATAAGTTCAACTATTGGGAAGATAAAACCAAAATATCATCGAGCGGCATATACCTCTCAAAGAACAAGACAGGATATTTTAATAATTTTGGAATGGAATTTAGTTCAAGCATTGCTGTGAAGGAAGAACAAACTTCGTTCATTCCACCCAAATGTTTTATCATTCGTTCAACGTATATCCTTAACCCTGAAGTGACTTTCCCGCTTTCAGACAGCACAAAAAAAGTTTATACAAAAAGAGATGATAGCGAGCCGAGAAGTTCTAGCAAGAACATCTACTATTATTCTGAAATCTTTACTGAGAAAGATAGCCCATATCAATTTCGAAATTATTTGACATTTTCATTTCATGAAGACAACAGTGAAAAATTCTCTATTGACAACGAATTTTATGTGCATGAAATAACTGAATTTGAAACACGACTTGACTCTCTACTTTTTACGAAATCAAATCGCAGTTTTTATAAGATTATTTCAGCCAAAAATAAGTTTGACAGAGAATGAAACTAACACTCTGAGTGTTCAACAAAACCTTGATAATTTTATTCGGTCCCCCATATCCAATGTATCTCGCTTTTCATCACCACAAAAAAGACAACGGCAATAAAGAATGATATATCGCCTGCAAATGTGAGACAAAATGATTTCAAAAATTCATTCTGTTTGAAAACGTCAACTCTTCAGAATCGCAATCTCCTCACCCAACAGCCACTTGCGCATAAGCTTGTGGTTGTGTGTGATGGAAGTATAATAGTATGAGCCACTGTGCGCAGCAGGCGAATGCTCAAATCGTTCCACAGTGACAGCCACAGGTCCCAGATAGGATGAGTGCATGAAGTAGAGCGCACTGCCCGTGAAGATGAGGTAACCAACATGGTAATCCAATCCCAGCTTATACAAACCCGGCTTTTCATTTTTGATGAAGTGCTCTTCCAACTGTGCCGGTGATTTGTCTTGCAGTATCTCCACCTTGTTTCCCAAAGCGAGACTCTTGAGGCCGACACTTGCGGCCTGCTGCGCCAGCTTGTAGCGATTCAGATTCAACCCTGCATGCTTCAATGTGGTGGACACTAAATAGCCACAAGCCACCACACCTTCTCCCGGCACATCGGTATAGCCATTGAAGTCCCACGGTGTGCCGTACCAGTATGGCAATAACCGATACACAATACCATCAGTGAATGCAATACCTGCTTCATCAAGTATCGCTTCGCGCATCGAATCTGTTGTGGCAGTCTGGTATTGCTTGCGCAAATTGTTTCGCTCAGCAAGCACTGCTGATTTAGCTGCAGCATAGCTGGTGTCACGCTTCACCCGAAATACGTTCAGTTCATCCACAAGCGTGGTATCTGCCAAATCAATCGATTGTTGTGATGAACTTTCGTCTGTGTGCGCATGGCTCACAGCCGTGGTGCATGAATTATTCAGCGAGTAAAAAGCAAGAAGAAAAAAGGCAATTGAAAAAACGTGCATGTGCTGATTTTGGTTTTGGAAGATTGACTAACAAAAACGATTTGGAATTATTGCCTTGTGAAATTTTCGTTCAGGTACTGCATTCATTGTCTTATCGGCTTCATCCACATACTTTGCCTCCATGAAAAAAATTTCGCTGCTTTGGATACTTTGCCTTTCTGTGCAACATGGCTACATGCAACACATGCCCTCCTCTACACGCCACGATTTCAACATACTTATGGAGCTTGGCAAACACATTGAAACAATTCAGCTCGAGGACTATGCTTCTTTTCCCGTGTACGAAATGGGTGGCCAGCTTTATCTCAGTCTTTTTGGCACCATACTGCCCGATGCACAGTGGCAGGTGTTGGAAGGTTATGGCGTCATTCCCGGCAGCATTACCGGCAACATTGCTACGCTGAAAGTACCTGTGCAAAATCTAAGTACTGTGCCATTCCATCAATTTTTCTCCTACCTGGAAATACCCGCACGCATAGCACCCCATCTGCACAAAGTGATAAAAGATGTGCGTGCTGACAGCGTGCAACAGGGTATCAATCTGCCGCAAGGTTTCATCGGCAGCAATGTGCTTATCGGCATTACTGATTGGGGTTTTGACTACACGCAGCCTATGTTTTATGATACACTGCTGCAACAAACACGCATAGTGGCAGCATGGGATCACTACAAGCAAAGTGGCGAGCATCCTGTTGATTTTACCTATGGTGTGGAATACAACACAGTGGATGAACTGATGTCTGCAGGCAGCGACACAGCCAATGTGTACAGCTACTCAACCCACGGCACCCATGTAGGTGGCATAGCAGGTGGCAGTGGTGCAGGTACGCAGTTCAGGGGCATGGCTCCAGGTGCAGGCTTCTTGTTTTGCACCTTCTACCACGATGCAGCTTCTGTGTTAGACGCCTTCCATTGGATGCAGCAAAAAGCAATAGACGAAAACAAGCGCCTTGTTGTAAATATGAGTTGGGGACTCTATTACATAGGTACACAAGACGGCAACTCATTGTTGTCGCAAGCCATAGACCAGCTCAGCGAAGAAGGCGTTGTATTCGTGAGTTCAGCAGGCAACAATGGCAACAACAATTTTCATATCAAAAAAACTTTTGATAATGATGTGATGACCACACGCATAGCCTTCGACAGTTATGCAAACCCCGTGATGTGGGGCGAAAGCATAACCATGTGGGGTGAGCCTGCGCATCCCTTTGAAACCAAGCTGATGATATACAACGGTGTGGGTACACTGCTTGGCGAAACACCTATGTGGGGTACGGCATACACCGATGTATATGTGGACAGCCTGTTGGTGATAAACACTGATGACACCATATGGTACAACCTGAGCGCAGAAGATGCACATCCACAAAACGGCAGGCCACACATGCGCCTGCGGGTTAAGAATACCAATACACAACTCTATGTGGTACTGCACGCCACCGCGCCCAATGGCATGGTGCACTTCTGGAATTTGGTTGAGCTGACCAACGGTGTGGGCAACTGGGGACTCAGCTTTTTTTCTTATGGCACTACAGGTATGGGTGGCAACTCTCAATACAGCATTGGTGAGCCTGCTTGCACGGCATCGGTGATAGCAGTAGGCAGCTACGAAGCTGAGTGGTACACCACAGGCGGCATATACATGGGAGGCGACCTGAGCAGCTACACAAGCACAGGCCCGCTGATGACCGAAGTGATGAAACCCGACATAGCCGCACCAGGCGAAAATGTGGTGAGCAGCATTTCGCACTTCACGGACTACAACTACTCACAGTTTGATGACATTGTGTTCAATGAAATAGAATACGACTTTGCCAAAATGAGCGGCACAAGCATGGCCTCGCCTTGTGTTACCGGCATTGTAGCACTGATGCTCGATGCCAATCCAAATTTGACAGCGCAGCAAGTAAAACAAATATTACAAGCCACTGCAAGGCAAGATGATGAGACTGGTGTGCTGACCATACCTCCCGGCCATCCGCGCTGGGGGCACGGCAAAGTGAACGCTTATGCAGCCGTGCAAATGGCGCTGACAATAGTAGATGTGCAGGAAGAACAAGACGCGAATTCCACACTGAAAATATCGCCCAACCCAACCAACGATTACATCAACATAAGCGGACTGCAAGAGCACGAAGCCATAAGAGCAACCGCCATTGCCATGGATGGAAAACGGATAACATTATCAGTAGAAAAACACAGAGTGGATTGCGGTGGTTTAGCTGCAGGGGTTTATGTGATGGAAATCGTTACAGAGATGAATACCCAAAATACACGCATTGTAATCAACTGATATTATTTCACCAGAGTAATTACCTGCTTTGCCGTGGAGACATTGCCACAGTCATCGGTGCAGGTCCAGGTTCGTATGATTTCCTTTTCAGATTTCGCTTCAGAAAAATAAACGAGATAAAGACGGCCACTGTTATCTACACACTCCACATGCGGTGGTGGAGGCACTTCTCCGGCTTTAGCTGTTGTAGCATCAGGAATGCCTATCAGCAGTGGTGCTGTAGTGTCATTAAGGTAGATGTATTGCTCGGCAGTAGCCTCATTGTCCAGCTTATCGCGAAATACATAGGTGCGAACCAATGTACCCATGCAACCACCTGAAAATGTTTGTTCGAATACTTCAGTAACCAATCCGCCTGCATCGCTGGTGGCTGTAACAGGCACCAACATAGCAAGGTCGTTCACATTGCAGCGCACTTCGCGCTCGTAGTCAGCTATTGTGATCTGTGCATGCATGGCGCAGTGCATTGCAATGAACAAAAGAGAAGAAAGTATTTGCGGAGAGAACAATTTCATAAAGCCGGGTTTTGACGAAAAAGACGATGGCAAAGTTGCGGGATGCCTGCAATGAAACATGCAGATAAAGACCAGCAAATGAAAATTTCATTTTAATTGCAACCAGTCAATATTCCAACTGCCGCTGCCACTCCACTTACATTTGTGTCACTCACAGGCTTTCACACTTTTACAAATTCTTACCACTGCATGAAGCATTTTCAACTCTTCTCCATACTTGCTGTTGTGTTGTCGCAAAGTGCATATGCACAATCAGCCCGCATGCAACTGATAAACAACTGCTCGCTTGCACCAGAAATAGTAGTAGATGTATATCTGAACGATGTGCTCATGTTCGACAATTTTGCTTTTCACACAGCCTCAGCATTCATAGATGTAATGGCCACGGATAATATTTTGGACATAGCCATTGCCGACAGTGCAAGCGCTGATGTATCGGAGGCTGTTAGTACAATCCCAATGGTTATTGATGAAGACGAAACCTACATCGGCATCCTGTCTTGTGACTATGGTGGAACAGGTTTCAACATCAACTTCATAAATGGTGCGCGCGAAGTGGGTATTGATGTATCATCGGTTGATGTGTTGCTTTATCACCAATTCAATACGCTACCTGCTGTTGATGTGCATGAGAATGAAATGCTCTTACTCACGCTTGCCGATAATTTGGAGTATCAGGAAAATTCCGGTTACCTCTCTTTGCTTGCTGCTGACTATTCACTTCTTATTTCTAATGATGACAACACATACAACTACCAGCAATTGGCAGCCCCATTTGGCACCATGAATCTTGGTGGTGACGCCATCACTTTGATTGGCACAGAAAATTTTGAAGACATTCAGAACATCAACGGATTCAATTACAGCTGGTGGATGGCAACATCGGCAGGCGGGCCATTACTGCCTCTGTCAGCCGCAACTGCGCGCCTGCAACTGATACATAACTGCGCTGATGCCACAGCTGATTTGGTAGATGTGTATGCCAACGGAGTGATGATGGCTGACAACCTCGCCTTTCGCCATGCCACTGCCTACATGAATATTCCGGCAAGTATTGAACTGGAAATTGCCATAGCAGATGCCAACAGCGAAAGTGTAAGCGATGCCTTCACAACCATAGAAAATGTAATGCTGGCAGACGCAGAAACATATAGCATGGTAGCCAACGGCATCATCAGCCCAACCGGGTACTCCCCTGCACCAGCATTTGCACTGCACACATACAGTGGTGCACGCGAAGAGGCTGACAGCCCTTCGGAAACACACGCATTGCTGATGCATGGCTCCACTGACAGTCCCGTAATTGATATACAGGAAAATCAATTCCTGAATATTACTGCGGTGGATAACATTGAATATGGCCAGTTTCAAGGCTACTTAGAATTTCCCACTATTGATGCTGTGTTTGATGTAGCTGACCAAAGTGGTGAAAACATTCTGGCCACTTATGATGCTCCATTCCTTTCATCAGGCTTAGACGGACAAGCTATAACCGTAGTAGTAAGTGGTTTTAGCAATCCGGCTAACAACAGCAACGGAGAGGATGTAGGGCTGTGGTATGCAACTGCAAGTGGTGGTGCACTCATTCCACTTCAGCAAATAATTACTCCTCCCATTTATGCCAATGCGCAGTTCATTCACAATTGCGCTGACCAACTTGCCGTAGCTGCTGACATTTATTTCGATGATGAACTGGTGATAAACGACCTATCATTCAGAGAAGCCACACCATACATAGAAGTACCTGCGGGCGTGGTAACTGTGAGCATGGCACCAAACAACAGCCAAGGGGTTCAAGACGCATTTGCATCATACACCATCACGCTGAGTGAAGTTGAAACATATACACTCATAGCAGCAGGCATTGTGAGTGAAAGTGGATACAATCCTGCACCACCATTTCAGGTATTCAGCTTTGCAGGCGCACAAACCGAAGCTGCCCAAACAGCCGCAACTGACATCAACTTTTTTCTGGGAAGTACGGACACCCCTGCTATGAATGCAGATGAGGTGTTGACATCCACAAGTATTCATACTACTGATGCTTATGGCAACTACAGCGGATACAACACTTTCGACACTCCAGAAAACTATGGAGTAGCCTATCAGGCCGGAACAATCAATGTGGGCACTTATGCCATCAACACAGATTTACTCGCGCTTGAAGATGAAAGTGCGGTAGTGTTTACCTCTGGCTTTCTGAATCCGGCCAACAACAGCAATGGCCCCGCATGGCAGGTGTGGATAGCCAAAGCGGACGGCACGACACAAATGCTTGATGATTATATAAACATTGATGAACATTCACAAGCACAAGTGATTTTGTATCCCAATCCAACCAATAGTGTTTTGATGTTTGATGGAATTACTGAAGGCATTCAGTCTTACAACATTGCAGATGTCAGCGGACGTGTAGTTGTATCCAATCAACATTTCTCATGCATGAACGGTTTACAGATAGCAGATATAAGCACATTGCCTGTAGGTAATTATTTGTTGCAAATGGTGCGGGATGGCGGCACTCAATCAGTTCAGTTTGAAATAGCACGTTGAATAGTTACCTAATAGCAAGTCCCGCCATCAACGTTATTCGTGCAACTTCACAATTTTTCAAACCAAATCGCATTCAATGCAAACTTTTTCCTTCACTTCCATTCCATTTTTTATATGAGAACTTATTTGCTGTTCACCTGTTTATGCGCCACACAAGCAATACGGGCAGGCACCGACACACTCTACATGAAACCCTGCTTCATGATAGAATATCCATCCAAATGGAGCGGAGCATCTTCGAACGAATCAAATTGGAGAATGGATGGCGATGGCTCTCGCTTTATGGATTGGCGCTATTTGTATCCTGGCTCCACGGTTACAGCCACACTGCACGATGGCAATAGAGACATCAGCATAGAGACGAGCTACAAACATCTGCTGCGCAAAAAACCAAAGGTTGTAAATGATTTGGAATATGACTACAACTATGGAAGGAACTACAGCTATGATGTGACGGACAAAGTGGTAGAAACAACTTACGAAACCTTCAATGGTTTTACTTACAAAATTGAATATGTGTCGCGCACCTATGTCAATTCCAAAAACAAAGTGAAGCGCTCGTTTTTCTATAACGCGCAATGCGATACCAGCTTTTCTAATCATTACTACCTCGCAATAGAAACTACCGAATGGTCTAAAGACAAGAAGAAACTCACCAACCGATTGGCCGGTGTTAAGATTTCGCACATCGCACCATCAGCACTTGATGATATGTATGCACGCCATTTCGATGAGCCAGCCTTTCGCAGTGCTACAGTGAGGAGCTTTGAGCATTGGAAAAAACAATTCATGCAGTACACCTACAACCAGCTTAGCTGCACCTCGGCTGAGAGTGTGCACAGTTGGACTATGGAGCGTATAAGCGAAGACTCTGTGGTGGACCTGCTCGCACAATTCAACTACAAACTACTGGCAGATGTAATAGTAGAACACCACGAAAAATTTGTTCATCTGGCAAACGATACCTATTTCGACTACGTGTACAAATGGAAATACAGCTTAGAGTATGAATACAACAAATACAAACTGATAGGCGAAGGCAAAGCAGACATCAATCACTTTTTAAATTATTTGGATGATGACAGCACCGCCACTTTCATAGACACCTTGGATGCATTTCGAATATTGCGCAGCCAAACGGCACAAGAGATAACTGAGTCAATGGGCAGTGATGATTGGGATGCCTACTTCGAAGAATGGAAGCATAAACGCCCAAGCGATGTGGAAGCTGAGTTCATTCGCCAGTTCAGCATTCAACACTTAGAGGGCGACCCTCTGCTAACCTACAAATACCGCAAAGTGCTGGATGAGCCAGGCAACAAGATTTATCTCTTTCTGCCTTCGGCCAACTATGCGCTGCATTCGGTGCTGGGCATTTTCACCCGTCAGCCAGACAATACGTGGAAGTATGAGTTGGATCAACTCGAATTCAATGCGGAGGCTGATGGCGAACAAGACTTTACACCATTCAACAATGCATT
>JBJXFP010000121.1:0-3439 GCA_046155615.1 Flavobacteriales bacterium
AGAAAATGAAGAATACTTAGAAGCCGCGCAAAAGGGAGACTTGGTGGAAGTGGCTGATGCCCTTGGCGATATGCTCTACATCCTTTGCGGCACCATCAACGCGCATGGCCTGCAGCATAAAATAGCAGAGGTGTTTGAAGAGATACAGCGCAGCAACATGAGCAAGCTGGATGAAAATGGAAAGCCCATCTACCGAGAAGATGGCAAAGTGATGAAGAGTAAGCAATACTTCCGGCCGGATATTGCGGGGGTGTTGGGGAGATAATGCTACCTGTCCATATACATCTTGTCGTAATACTTCAGGTAGTCACCCGAAGTAACACCGCTCAGCCATTCTTCATTTTGCAAATACCAATCAATGGTTTTGCTCAACAGCATTTCAAAGGGTTGTGTTGGTTCCCAGCCGAGTTCATTTTTCAGTTTGGAGGCATCAATGGCATATCGGGCATCGTGGCCGGGGCGGTCGGTTACGTAGGTGATGAGTTGTTCGCTTTCTCCATGGGTGCGTCCAAGTTTTTCATCCATCAGTTGGCAAAGGAGCTTTACCACATCTATGTTTTTCCACTCGTTGTTGCCGCCTATGCAATACGTGTCGCCCACATTTCCATGATGGAAAATGACATCAATAGCTCGCGCATGATCTTCCACCCACAGCCAGTCGCGCACGTTTTCACCTTTGCCATATACAGGCAGTGGCTTTTTGTTTTTGATGTTATGAATAATGAGCGGAATCAATTTTTCGGGGAAGTGATGCGAACCGTAGTTGTTGCTGCAATTGGAAATCACCACAGGCAATCCGTAGGTATGATGAAATGCACGCACTAAGTGATCGCTTGCCGCCTTGCTCGCACTGTAGGGGCTGCGCGGGTCGTATGCCGTGGTCTCCGAAAATTTGCCTTCAGCTCCCAGCGAACCAAAAACTTCGTCTGTACTTACATGGTAAAATTTCTTTCCGTTGATGTCCTTCTTCCAATTGTCTAATGCAGCACCCAGCAAGTTGGCAGTGCCCATCACGTTGGTTTGCACAAAAGCATCCGGCCCGGAAATGCTGCGGTCCACATGGCTTTCAGCAGCGAGGTGTATCACCGCATCCGGCTTTTCTTTTTCGAAGAAGGAAAGAAGAAATGGTTTATCGCAGATGTCTCCTTTTACGAAAGTGTAGTTGGGAGCACCCTCCATGTCTTTCAGATTGGCAAGGTTGCCTGCATACGTGAGTTTATCTAAGTTGATGATTTGATGCTGAGGATACTTGGTCACAAACAAACGCACCACATGTGAACCTATAAAACCCGCGCCACCTGTTATGATGATTTTCATTTACAAACTCCAGTATGATAGTTCTTTCACTTTGGTGCGGAAAAGTCCTTTCACATCCACCAACGTTCCTCTTCCATCGCGCATGAGCGATTTGAAGTAGGCTTCATCATAGCCCAAAAACTCTTTGTGTGACACTGCCACTACTACCGCATCGTATGCTCCTGGAGTTGGCTTTGTTACCAAGCCGAAACCATATTCGTGTTTCAGTTCATCGCTGTCCGCATGTGGGTCCACCACTTCTACTTGCACACTGAATGATTCCAATTCGCGAATGACATCCACCACTTTCGAGTTGCGCACATCACTCACATCTTCTTTGAAAGTGGCGCCCATCACAAGCACTTTGGCCTCAAGGGCGTTGCGGCCTTGTTCCAATATTTTCTTCACAGTTTGTTTGCCCACATAGAAACCCATGCTGTCATTCACATATCGCGCGCTGCTTATCACTTTACTGTGATAGCCAATTTTTTTCGCCTTATAAACCAAGTAGTAAGGGTCAACACCAATGCAGTGACCACCCACAAGGCCTGGGGTAAATGGCAAGAAGTTCCATTTTGTCCTTGCACTTTCCAACACATCAAACGTGTTGATGCCCATCTTATTCAGGATGATGGAAAGCTCGTTGATGAGTGAAATATTTACATCGCGCTGCGTGTTTTCAATCACTTTACTGGCCTCAGCTACTTTGATGCTGGTGGCGCGGTGGGTGCCCGCATCTACCACTTCTTCGTAAGTTTTTGCTATCTCCTCAAGCGATTCCGCATCGCTGCCGCTCACTACTTTTTTGATGGTGCGTATCGTGTGGTTCTTATCCCCCGGGTTGATGCGTTCGGGTGAGTAGCCCACTTTGAAGTCGGTGTTCATTTTCAAACCGGAAAGTTCTTCCAGAATGGGAACACAATCTTCTTCTGTACAGCCGGGATACACCGTGCTTTCATACACTACATAGTCACCCTTCTTCAGCACCTTGCCCACAGTGCGCGATGCGGCAAGTACAGGGCCGAGGTCGGGCAAGTTCATATTGTTGATAGGAGTAGGTACTGCAATGATGAAGAAATTCACATCGCGCATTTCTTCCACATCAGCAGTGAAATGGATGTCGCAGCCTTCGAATGCACTGCTCTCCAACTCTTGCGAGGGGTCAATGTTTTTGCGCATCATGTCCACACGCTGCTCGTTGATGTCGAAGCCAACTACTTTGAGCGTGCGTGCAAACTCAAGTGCTATCGGCAGTCCAACATAACCAAGTCCGATGACACCCAGCTTGGCTTCTTTGTTTTTGAGACGATTGTATATCATAAATAAGTAGTCAGTGGTCAGGGGCCAGTGGCCGGTTAGCTTGAAGCTTTGAGTTATGAGTTTGGATCTGCGAGTATTTTTCTGAAACAATAAATCCTCTGCTCGCAGCTATCCACTCAATGCTGGTAGCTTCTCCAAAAAAACGGGCGGCAAATGTGCAAAGACTTGTGCTATTGGTCTATGAATTCTAATCTACCATTTTGTAGTCTGTATTTGTCGCCACTCTCGAGGCAGACGGCAAAGCCTTCTTCATTGAATTTTAGCTTGTGCCCGTAACGGCTCATCCATCCGGTTTGTTTGGCAGGATTGCCCACCAGCAGTGCATACGCAGGCACTTCCTTAGTCACTACTGCTCCCGCACCTATAAAGGCGTATTCTCCAATTTCATAACCGCAAACAATGGTCGCATTAGCTCCAATGCTCGCGCCTTTTCGCACTATGGTTTTGCGGTATTCGCTTTTGCGCGCCACTGCACTGCGCGGATTTATCACATTGGTGAAAACACAGGACGGGCCAAGAAAAACATCGTCCTCACATACCACGCCTGTATAGAGCGATACATTGTTTTGCACCTTCACGTTGTTGCCCAGTATTACTTCCGGTGACACCACCACATTCTGTCCAATGTTGCAGTTTTCGCCAAGGGTGCAATTAGGCATGATGTGGCTGAAGTGCCAGATTTTGGTGCCTTTACCAATGGTGCAGCCTTCGTCTATAATGGCTGTTGGATGTGAGAAGTATTCCATATTTGTGATCAGTAGTCAGTGTTCAGTGGGCAGTTAGTCAGAGTACTTAATTTCTGGCAACTGGTCCCCGGCAACTG
>JBJXFP010000123.1:0-39837 GCA_046155615.1 Flavobacteriales bacterium
TTGTCTTGAGCCATAGAGGCTCAACTCAACTAACTCTAAATGTGTATCTAAGTACACTACCTAAATACGGGGCTAATGTATAAGAAACACTAAGGCCATAACAAACAATTTTTTTCAACCAATTACATTTTTCGCCAAACGGCTTTGGACAGACTTTCGAAGTACAAAGCGAATCGATGAAAAAAGTAGCTCAAAGCCACTACTGCCATAGGTTTCAGAGGCCACATCCTGTGCAAAAAATGTTCATAAAATATCAGGCAAAACTTTGCCCGGATTCAATATGCCAACAGGATCAAAAACTGTCTTGATGCCTCTCATCAATCCGATTTCTACTTGGCTGAATGCTATGCTCATGTAACTTTTTTGCACCAGGCCGATACCATGCTCACCGCTGAGCGTGCCTCCAAGCGATACACATAGCTCAAATATTTCGGTAATGGCATCCGGTAATTTTTCATTCCATGTTGCATCATCCAATTCACCTTTTATAATGTTCACGTGTAGATTGCCATCACCTGCGTGGCCATAACACACGGACTTGAAACCATATCGATTGCCAATGTCCTTCACTCCTTTCAAAAGTTTTGGAAGCTCGTAGCGTGGTACTACTGTGTCTTCTTCCTTATATACACTGTGGCTCTTTACTGCTTCAGCCACTTTCCTTCGCAGTTTCCAAAGCTGTTCTTTCTGCGCTTCATCATCTGCAAACAGGATTTCGGCACATTCAAAATGCTGAACAACTTCAGAAATCTTTTCGCAATCGAGCATCATGGCTTCCGGATGATTGCCATCTACCTCTATCAACAGGTGCGCTTGTATTTCATGCGCAATAGGCACTGAAACATCATCGACAAAACGAAGCGCCCAATCAATGGCATCGCGTTCCATAAATTCTAATGCGCTGGGAGTAATACCAGTCCTGAAGATGGCGCTTACCGCTTCGCATGCTTTTTCTGCTGAATAAAAAGGAACCAACATCAACAGATTGTGTTTTGGCAAAGGCAATAGTTTGAGCACCGCCTTTGTGATTATGCCGAAAGTGCCTTCGCTGCCCACCATCAATTGTGTGAGGTTGTAGCCGGTTGAATTCTTGAGTGTATTGGCGCCTGTCCAAATCACATCTCCATTGGCCAGCACCACTTCAAGGTTCAGGACAAAATCTTTCGTGACACCATACTTCACAGCATGTGGGCCGCCTGCGTTCTCCGCAAGATTGCCACCAACGAAACAAGAGCCTCGGCTACTTGGATCTGGAGCGTAGTAGAGATTCTTTTTCGCTACTTCATCTTGCAATACCTGGGTAATGACGCCAGATTCTGTGGTCACCTGCTGATTCAATTCATCAATGGCGATGATGCGATTGAATTTTTCCATGCTCAGACCTACACCTCCAAAGATGCTGAGTGCGCCTCCACTCAGTCCGGTGCGCGCACCTATGGGAGTGACGGCTATTTTGTTTTCGTTGCAATATTTCAGAATGGAAGAAACCTGCCCCACGGTTTGAGGCTTCAAAACCACCTCAGGCGGGAATGATAAATCCTCTGTCTCATCGCTTCCGTATGCAAGCAATGTTTCATTTTCAATGGAAGAAAAATTTTCACCCACCAGTGAGCGCAGGTGGTGGATGTGGATTGAATTGAGTTTGGTGTAGGTTGACATTAAAGTGTTCTGAGATATGCTATCATATCGGTAGGTATAGGCACTTCTACCAAATCGCGAATGAGTGTAACCACTTGCCCGCGGTGGTATTGCGAATGCAAACACAAGTGAATAATCAATTCATAAACCGGGTTGGTGTACTCATCGCCTTTCGAGTTCTTGTAGCTTACTGTTGTGTTGAGTTGCTCCGGTGTTTGTGTCAGTTCGATAAGTGAGTTGAAATTGTCTTTGGCAAGTGAATCCCAATGCTCCGCCTGAATGTTCGGCCAAACTGCAAGAAGCGGGCTTTCGCATTTGATGCGGGCAATCCAAACATGCTGTGCACCGATGACGTGATCGAAAATCCTTTTGGCCTTTTCAGGAATTTCATTCAGTTTGAGCAGTTGCTCTATCACAAGTTGGTTGGCCCAGTACTCGTGCTGAATCATGAGATGGTATTCTTTGGGGGTCATTGAAATGGAGAATTGAAAAAGGAGAATTGCAGTTTTATTGCTTGAAATGGTCTATGAATGCATTTTGTGAAAGCGATTTCTGCTCCCCGCTCTTCATATCCTTCACGGTCACTGTTACATTCCTTAATTCATCTTCACCAATGATGGCAACAAAAGGAATGTTCTTGTCATCCGCGTATTTGAATTGCTTTTTCATCTTAGCCGCCTCAGGATATATCTCTGCGTTGATACCTGCATGGCGCAATGCACTCAGCAGTTTCATGCTTTGGATTTCTTCTGCAGTGCCAAAGTTGGCAAACAGCACTTTGGTGGTGCTTGCACTGTCTTCGGGAAAAAGTTTCAACTCATTCATCACATCATAAATGCGATCAGCACCGAACGAGATGCCGACACCAGAAACATCGGGCAGACCAAATATGCCCGTCAGGTCATCATAACGACCACCTCCACAAATGCTGCCCATGTTGAAATCACGCACCTTCACTTCGAAAATGGCACCTGTGTAGTAGTTGAGTCCGCGCGCGAGTGTGGCATCAAATTCCAGAGCTGCTGTTTTCAGTCCAAGTGTTTTGATGTATTCGAAAATGAAAGTCAGTTCTTCAATTCCTTTCATCCCTATTTCAGATGATTGAAGCATTTGCTTCATCGCATTCAGCTTATCATCATTGGTTCCAGAGTTGGTAAACAAAATGGAGATTTTCTGAATGGCTTCTTCGCTGAAATTTCTATCGCGCAATTCTTTGGTTACGCCATCCACGCCAATCTTATCTAATTTGTCAATGGCAATGGTCATCTCCATCATGCGGTCTGCAATGCCTGCCACTTCGGCTATGCCACTCAGTATTTTCCTGTTGTTCAGTTTTACTACTGATGGGATTTTCAAATCAGTTAGCACATCATCAAAAATTTGAACAAGTTCTACTTCGTTCAACAATGAATCGCTGCCTACCACATCCACATCGCATTGATAAAATTCGCGGTAACGTCCGCGTTGCGGTCTGTCTGCCCGCCACACGGGTTGTATCTGATAACGCTTGAACGGGAAGGCAATTTCGTTTCTGTTCATTACCACAAAGCGCGCGAAGGGAACGGTGAGATCGTAGCGAAGGGCTTTGCCGGAAATGTTTTTGGAAATCACATTCAGGCTTCTGTTTTTCAAATCTTCCTCACTAACCTCTTTCAGGTAGTCACCGTTGTCAAGAATCCTAAAAATCAATTTATCTCCTTCATCTCCATACTTGCCTGTAAGGGTATCAATGTCTTCCATACTGGGCGTTTCTAATGGCATGTAGCCATATCGCTCAAATGTTTTTCTGACAGTAGAAAAAATATAATTGCGCCTCACCATCACGGGTGGAGCAAAGTCTCGGGTTCCTTTGGGTATGCTTGGCATTTCTGACTGGATGTATTGGAGATAGGTTGGAAACTGGAAGAACGGAAGACGAAAACAGGTGACGGGTGACAGGTGTCTTACATATTTGCTAACTGCCTACTTCAAAACCGACTGCTCAATAATTCCTGTTGTTCCGCTGTTGTTTAAGCAATATGTAAATGAGGGCGATGAGTGCCAATAAAATTCCGATCAATAAAAAACGTATCATGTTGTTGTGCTATTAAGTGCTCAAAGATAGAAGTGGCGCACCGCTACTTTCGGCCTCGTTACACACATGTTTCAGAAGGTTCACGTTTTTGCTCAGCACACAGGTGCCGTTTATTCGCTGTCAGCGGGTCGGTCCGCGAATACTTTCTTTTCAGCCTCGGCTGATGGCTACGTGGTGGAATGGAATCTGCAAACCATGCAACAGGAGCATTTTGTGGTGAAGGTGGACAATCCAGTGTACAGTGTGCTTTTTCATTCGAAAAGCAACATCTTGTTCATAGGCACATCATCTGGTGCCATGCATGTGGTGGACTTTATTTCCAAAAATGAAATCCATCTATTCGAGGCACACACCAATGGCATTTACGATTTCGCATTTGATGAAAAGAGAAATCAACTGATTGTGGCCGGTGGTGATGGATGTCTTTCTGTTTGGAGCGTGAGCCCTATGCAGCGTGTCAGAAATATTCCCATGTGCGAAGGCAAATTGCGGCAACTTGCATTGAACGACAAGGAACAACTGTTAGCCGTGGCTTGTGGTGATGGAATGGTGCGCATGCTCGATTTGGATTTTTTCAATGAACAAAATTGCATAGATGCACATGAAGGTGGCGCAACAGCAGTGGCCTGGCATCCCGCAAAGCCTGTGCTGCTTAGTGGTGGCAAGGATGCACATCTGAAAGTGTGGAATGCAAAATCTGAATTTGACCTTGCTTTGTCATTGCCGGCTCACAACTATGCAATCTATTCTATTGTGTTCGCTGATGGGCTTTGCATCAGTGCAAGCCGCGACAAGAGCATCAAGGTCTGGAATGCAAAGACTTTTGAAGCAATTCAAAAACTTGATTTGAAATCCGGAGGGCATTCGCACTCAGTCAACAAACTATTGGTCCGCAACAATCGATTGATTTCATGCAGCGATGACAGACAGTTGAAAGTGTGGCAAGACTTACCAACTGTGTAAAAGCTGTGAATACTTTATACCAGGTAAAGCCTTTGCACAACAGCATATTTGTCCACTTATGTCAGAAAATTTTATTGTATCGGCCCGCAAATACAGACCAGACACGTGGGATTCTGTAGTGGGTCAACGCCATATTACCGCCACACTGCTCAGTGCCATTGCCAACAATCAGGTGGCACAGGCCTACCTCTTCACCGGGCCGCGCGGTATTGGTAAAACCACTTGTGCCAGGCTTTTCGCAAAAGCCGTAAACGATATGCTGGGGCATGACATGGACGAGCTGCAGTTCAACATTTTTGAGCTGGATGCGGCAAGCAACAACAGCGTGGAAGACATACGCACCATCGTGGATACTGTGCGCATTCCTCCTCAGGTAGGCAAGTACAAAGTATACATCATAGACGAAGTACACATGCTGAGTGCAAATGCGTTCAACGCATTCCTGAAAACACTGGAAGAACCACCGGCCCACGCCATTTTCATTTTAGCTACTACTGAAAAACACAAAATTCTTCCCACCATCCTTTCACGCTGCCAGATATTCGACTTCAATCGCATCAAAGTGAAAGACATAGCCGAACACCTCGCCATGATAGCAGGCAAGGAAAATGTTGCGGCAGAAGCTGAAGCCCTGCATGTTATAGCGCAAAAAGCTGATGGTGCCATGCGCGATGCGCTTAGCATTTTCGATCAGGTTGTTGCATTCTGTGGCCGAAACCTCACGTATGATCTGGTTATTCAAAATCTGAATGTACTTGACTACGATTACTACTTCCGCCTTACCGATTTGATACTGAAAGAAGACCTGCCGGCATGCCTCACTTTGCTGAACGAAGTATTGGACAAGGGATTCGATATGCACCACTTCGTAGCTGGAATGGGTGCACACATGCGCAATCTGCTTGTAAGTAAAGACGCGCAAACACTTGTGCTGATGGAGGTGAGCGAAAGTGTGGCAGAGAAATACAAAATGCAAGCTGTAGCAGCAGACTTAAAGCTGTTGATAGCCGCCCTCGATATCATAAACCAATGCGATGTACAATACCGTACAAGTAAACATCAGCGACTGCTGGTAGAGCTGACTCTGATGAAACTCGCAAGCATTCCTTACAACCAAAAGGAAGGCGAAAAAAAAAACTTCAGACTGAAATCTTTTCGTAGCGAAGGCTGGGCTAATGCGGTCTCTGTTGCCAAGCAAAAAGCAAATCCTCCGATACCCCCCACACGGCCTGAGGCAGAACAAGTGCTGCAAACAAGCATAAACACACCGGCTGCAACTGCATCAACCGTTGCTCCAAAACTCTGGGGAAACAAAACCATAATAGGCAATGCTGCTGAAAGCATTAGCATTAAAAAAAACCTGAACGGCAGGCTAGCCGCAAACCAAGACGCGGCTACTGCGGTGGCAGAAGTGGAAGTAGAAAAACCAACGCGCACATACTCCATTGAAGAAATAAAAAAGGCATGGAAAGAATTCGTGCAACAAAAACTCCAGCACAACTACTTAGTGCGTGGTGCATTCGACTCGGCTGAGTTGGAGCTGCTGCCTGATGCCAACTTAAGAGTAGCTTTTCCGAGCGAGCCACAAGTTTTTTACTTCAATGACCACCGCAGCCAACTTGGCGAATTTTTGCGAAATGCACATGACATACGCGGCCTTCAATTCAAAATAGAAATACTCAAACCCGAAGAAATAAAGCAAGTTTTCAAAACAGAAAAACAACGCTACGAGGAAATGGCTCTAAAAAATCCTGCGCTGGAAACCTTGCGCAAGAGATTCGGTTTGCAGGTGGATTTTTGATGAACTGTCATGAGGCTCCTTCCGAAAATAAAAGTGCGCTTCTACTTATCACTCAGCAAGGATGAAATGAAACAAGCACCTATGTTCCTGAATAATCAGAGGAGGCTTCAAATACACAGTCATTTCAGAATAAAGCAAGATTCATTCATTGGCCATGTTGCCGATCAGCAAGCCATTTACAAAGGCACACAATGGGTGAACCAAGATCGCATGATCGGAAGTATGCTTTTGCCTACTGCAAAAGGCACATTTTTGCAAGGTGACCATGACTCTGCCATTGACATTGAGATAACAATGCCGTGGTATTTTGAAGCATTGATTATGCTCATCCTTCTTATACCTGTAGCCGGACCTATATACAGATTGATAATTGAAGATACTCCCTCTCCATCACTTTTAATTTTACTCATTGTACCAATAGTTTATTTTTTTGTATATGTTTTCTGGTTGAAACCACATTACTACCATCATGCTGATCTAATCCTTGATACCCTGTCTGCCGGCCTGAAAGCCGGACCACAGAGACAATTCATAGAGTGATTCGACTCACTTCTACATTGCAACCCTCCTATTCTCCTAATGAATGAACTACAGAACACTCGGCAAAAGCGGCCTGCAAGTAAGCGAACTCAGTTTTGGCTCGTGGATCACATTTGCCAATCAGATAGACGACAACATCAGCGAACAGTTGATGGACATCGCATACGATGCCGGTGTCAACTTCTTTGACAATGCCGAAGTATATGCTGCCGGCCAAAGTGAAGTGGTGATGGGCAACATCCTGAAAAAAAAAAATTGGGCACGTGATACTTACATCATTTCCAGCAAGGCATTCTTCGGTGCCGGTGGCAAACTTCCTACTCAGCGCGGCCTACATCGCAAGCACTTAGTGGAAGCCTGCGAAGCAGCATTGAAAAGATTGCATGTGGACTACTTAGACTTGTACTTCTGTCACCGACCTGACAAACAAACTCCGATGGAAGAGACGGTGTGGACCATGCACCAGCTCATCATGCAAGGAAAAATATTGTATTGGGGAACCAGTGAATGGAGCGCGCAGGAACTGATGGAAGCACACATGGTAGCGCGGCAGTACAACTTGATTGGCCCTACCATGGAGCAGCCACAATACAATATGCTCACACGTAGAAAGGTGGAAGTGGAATATGCTCAGATTTACAAAACAGTTGGGCTTGGAACCACCATCTGGAGTCCTATGGCTTCTGGTTTTCTCAGTGGCAAATACAACAACGGCATACCCAAAGACACGCGCCTGACCCGCGATGAACTGAGCTGGCTTTCAGACAAAACAATAGTGGAAGAGAATATCGCGAAGGCAAAAAAACTCTCATTACTTGCGCAAGAAATTGGAACCACCATGCCCAAGATGGCTATTGCCTGGTGCCTTAAAAATGAAAACGTAAGCACCACAATTCTTGGCGCATCTAAACCTGAGCAATTGAAAGAAACACTGCAATCAGCCGAAGCAGTGAAGCTTCTGACCGATGATGTGATGGAAAAAATAGAAGTGATATTGGACAACAAACCGAAGCATCCACAGTACTAATGAATTAATTTGAGAATTTGAAAATTTGAAAATGGAAAAATCATTTTCAAATTCTCAAATTAGCACATTTTCAAATTGAGAATAGACATCCTCACCATACTGCCCCGCCTGCTTGACGGCCCCTTTGCTGACAGCATACTGGAACGCGCACAAGAACGAAAGCTGTGCGAAATACACCTGCACAACATCCGCGATTACAGCAAGCAAAAACAAAAAAGTGTCGATGACTATCAGTTTGGCGGAGGCGCTGGCATGGTCATGATGATCCAACCCATAGCTGACCTCATCACCAAGTTGAAAAATGAAAGAGACTACGATGAAATCATATACCTCACACCAGACGGTGACAGGCTGGATCAGAAAATCTGCAACTCACTTTCATTGAAGCAAAACATCATCATGCTTTGCGGACATTACAAAGGCGTGGATCAGCGCATTCGCGATCACTTCATCACACGCGAAATTTCTATTGGCGATTATGTATTGAGTGGCGGTGAGCTGGCAGCGGCAGTTTTAGTTGACAGCATTGTACGCCTCATTCCCGGAGTGATGAATGATGAGACCAGCGCGCTTACCGATTCTTTTCAAGACAACCTGCTGGCACCACCGGTATATACCCGGCCTGCCGAATACAACGGCTGGGGCATACCCGAAGTATTGCAAGGCGGCAACCACAAAGCAATTGAAGAATGGCGCATAAACGAAGCGATTATCAAAACACAGCAGCGAAGGCCTGATTTACTCAACGAAGATTGAAACATGTTCGAACACAAATCACAACAGCTCATCTCGCGCAAAGCTTTTATCAACCGCCAGCTAAAATGCACACTATATGCTCTGCTGATCATTTGTATTTCCCTTGCAATTGGCGTGATGGGCTATTCTGTTAGCTGTCAACTTTCATTCATTGATGCTTTGCTCAACGCCTCCATGATATTGACAGGCATGGGGCCTGTAGATAAAGTGACTACAAACAGCGGTAAACTTTTCGCATCATTTTATGCGATATACAGCGGTGTTGCATTTCTCTCAACCATAGGTGTTTTTATCGCACCTATCCTTCACAGATTCATGCACAAGCACCATTTGGAAAGTTAGAAACGCAATTATTGATTGAATTATTTAGAGATTGGCAGCAACACAGTCAACCATTGTGGGGTCTGATGGGTTATCCTTGTCGAAGGAAAAAGAACCTGTAAACCGTTATCCTACATTTTAATCTTCATAGCACCTTTAATGCTTTCCTGCTGTTTATATGCGGGCTATTGCTTGCTGCTTCGGCAGCCAATGCCACACACATAGTAGGCGGTGATATGCGCTATACCTACATTGGCAACAATGGTTTCGGAGATGCCCAATACCAGATATATCTTACTGTATATCGCGATTGCGACCCCAATACCAACGTGAATGGAACCGGCTTCGATGACGAGGCGCAAATTGGAGTTTATGACAGCGGAGACCTGTCATTGTATCTATCGTCAACGATGGATTTAGGATCGGCAGAAGTGGATTGGGTGCCTGTAGAATTAGAAAATCCTTGTTTCGTGCTCCCTCCCGATGTCTGTATAGAAAGGGCTGAATACTCCGAAATATTTACTTTACCCATGTCGGTTGATGGCTATACCATCACTTACTCGCGTTGCTGTCGCAATGCATCCATTGTGAACTTGGACAACCCGCAAGACCAGGGCACGACCATCACCGTGCATATACCCGGAGTGAATGAAGTGAATGCCGCAGAACCAAACAGCAGTGCTCAGTTCGTCAATTTTCCACCTGTGGCATTGTGTGCCAATGCCGAGTTTTGGTTCGATGCAAGTGCAAGTGACGTTGATGGTGATTCCTTGTCCTATCACTTCTGCACACCCTTTCAGGGAGGTGACCCAGATTTTCCTGCACCCGCACCTGCCAATTTTCTAAATCTTAACCCTGTTGACTTTGATGCTGGCTTTACATACGACTATCCGGTTACAAGCAATCCTCAACTCCTGATAGACCCTGAAACTGGTCAAATGAATGGCACGGCTACTGAAATTGGTCGCTATACTCTGGCCATTTGTGTTGATGAATTTCGTGATGGTGTGCTCATCAACACGATAATGCGCGACTTCCAGTTCAATGTAACCTTGTGTGATCCGAACATCATCGCATCCACTTCACAAGAGGTTCAGTTCTGTGTAGGCGACCCTGTGCAGTTCGCAAACAACTCCACCAACGGCAGCACTTTCTTTTGGGATTTTGGTGTAGAAAACATTGACTCTGACACCAGCATTGTTGAATTTCCTTCATACACATTTCCCACTGGTGGCAGCTACACCGTGATGCTCGTGGCCAATCCCGGCTGGCAATGCGCTGATACTGCATACAGCACTGTATCATCATTTTCAGTTATCTCACCTGTTATCAATGTAGGTGCATACCAATGCATCAATGATGAAGACACATACAGCTTTACCGTAACAGGAAATGCCTCGGCAAATGCACTGTACACCTGGAACTTCGGTGCCGGCAGCATTCCTGCAACGAGCACACTGCAATCGCCCGGTATGGTGCAGATGAATGGTGAATCAGCAAGTTTTGAAATAAGTGTGGTAGTTACTGATTTCGGTTGCCCTGAAAGTGCGCAGGTCAGTTTATCCAATGAACCTGATCCTGTTGCAGGCATCATTGAGCAAACTATTTTTTGTGATGGTCTCGGCTATCAGTTTACCAATGAAAGCAATGAGGCCGAGACCTACCTGTGGACTATGCTCAATGCTGGGCAATGGACACAGATAAGCACTGCCACCAATCCATACTACTGGTTTGCCGAACCGGGAGTGTACACTGTTGAACTTTTTGCGGCTGCGCCAAATACTTGCCCCGACAGCACAACTACTCAGGTAGAAATAAGTGCTGCTCTCAACACTTTTTTTCAAGACCAAGGCCCGCAATGTTTTGAAGGAAACAGTTTCAGTTTTACTGCCGAGGGCTTCAACGAATCGGATGCAACATTCGCATGGAGCTTCGGAAATGTAGCATCGCCCAGTGTTTCCACATCGCTCAGTGTGAATGCAGTTACATACAATCAAACCGGATGGCATACCATCACGCTTACCATTTTTGAAAATACATGCAGTGAGACATACACCGACAGTGTGTGGGTGGTGCAGAATTTTGAAAATGATTTCGCTGTGAATTCAGAACCGGCTTGCCCTCCTGCCATGATGTCATATCAGGCCGAATCCGTTGCCGGTGTTCCGGTTTATTATTCATGGAATTTTGGTGATGGCGGAGTGTCGTCATCTGCAGGTGGTAATTATTACTACAACGATGTAGGCAGCTACAATGTGTCAGTAACTGCATACACCATGTACGGCTGTGTGGAGAGTGAAACTGCTTATTTCCCCAATGCTGCTGCTGTGCTCACCACACCCATTCCGGGTTTCAGCATCACTCCACAAATATTGGACATACTGGAACCAACAGTGCAGGTAGCTGATAGTTCAATTGGCGGTGTTACCTGCTTCTACATGATGAGTGATGGAGGTGAAAGCAACGACTGCGAATTCACTTATGAGTGGAGCGAAGCAGGCATACAAACCATCACTCAATTTGTAACCAACGAACAAGGATGCTCAGCATCCATCACCGGTCAAGTATTCATAAATGGTTTTCTATTCTTTGCACCCAACACCTTTACTCCCAACAACGATGGACTAAATGATATATGGCTGCCTGAGTCAACAGGCATTACAATGTACACGCTGCGAATTTTCAATCGCTGGGGCGAGGTGATATTTGAAACCAACGATTGGACTTTGCCATGGACAGGTCAAGTGCATAATGGTGACTACTTCGCACAAGACGGAGTGTACTTCTATCATGTGCAGGCTGAAGACCTGATGAAATTGCCGCATGAATATCGTGGCCACATCATCCTCACAAGGTAAAAGGCTTTTATGATGCGCATTTTGTTTTTTTCCAGACCTGTTTACATTTGGCTCACTACACCATTTCAAACTACATCTACACACATACTATTATGAGCGAAGGTTATCAGGGAAGCGATTTGTATTCGGCTTCGGTACGTGCAGGCAAACGCACCTATTTCTTTGATGTGAAAGCCACAAGAGGAAACGACCTTTTCCTCACCATTACTGAAAGTAAAAAAGTTGGATTTGAAGAAGAGGGCAATGTGCACTACGAGAAGCACAAAATCTTTTTGTACAAAGAAGACTTTGACAACTTCATGGATGCGCTCAATGTGGCCATGGCCGAAATAAAAAACAAACAAGGCAAAGATGGCTTTCGCTCTGCTGAAAGCCCGCGCAGAAGTCACTCTGGCGCATTGGAAAATGAGGAAGGCAGCCACGAAAACAATGATGACCTCACATTTGACAATCTTGGAGGTAGTGAAAGTTCGACCACCTAATGCTCAATATTATTTCTAAGTAAAACACAACCGCTTCGTGCTTCACCACAAGCGGTTTTTTTTAGTCCATATTTTTTATTTTGAAGAAAGGAATTCTATACCTGCTGCCCAATACGCTTGGCGGCCATGCCGATACTTATTGCACGGCACAAAGCCGCGCAGTGACGGCTACAGTGCGCTGTTACCTTGCCGAAGAACTGAAGAGTGCACGCAGGCTGTTGCGTGCCAATGGCTACACCGATGATTTTTCAGACATTCAGTTCGAAATGCTCAATGAGCATACGCGCGAAGATGAATTGATGTCCATGCTGACACCACTGATTGAAGGAAAAGACATGGCCATAATTAGCGAAGCCGGACTGCCTTGTGTAGCCGATCCGGGCAGCAATGCTGTGCTGCTCGCACAACACATGGGAGTGCGCGTGGTTCCACTCAGTGGCCCGTCATCCATACTGATGACTCTGATCTCGAGTGGACTTGGAGCACAACGCTTCACCTTCAACGGATATGTGCCGCGCGAGAAAAATGAAAGAATGCACAAACTGAAACAGTTGGAAACACATGCTTCGCAAGGCCACACCCAACTGCTTATGGATGCACCCTACCGCAACAACCAATTGATGGACGATTTGCTGAAGTTGCGCCCATCGCTGCATCTGTGCATAGCAGTGAACATAAGCCTGCCAGACGAATGGATAAAAACTAAGACCGTAGCTGAATGGAAAATGAACAAGCCTGAGCTGCACAAGAAGCCGGTCATGTTTGCCTTGGGTAGCTAATCAGGACAAGTCGTGTTCAGCAACTCCTTCATTCTCAGTAGAAAAATAATCTGACAGAAGAATGTGCGAAAAGATTTTTTCATACCACACAATAAAGGCAAGTGCGGACGTTAATGCACTCCGGGCGCGCGCGATTGAAGCGAGCACTTTATTTTCGCAGCCCTTTTGCTGAACCTTATGTTCTTCCTTATGCGATTGCTGCTTTTTACCCTGCCTGTCATAGCCACCACAGCCTCCTGCAACATCATCAACCCCGATGAGGGCGTACCCGCATACATAAAAGTAGAAAGCGTATCTGTGCAAACATTTGCTGATGAAGGCACCTCCAGTTCCAAAATAAGCGAGGCCTGGCTATATGTGAATGACAATATGAATGGAGCGTTCAGCATTCCCGCCTCTGCACCTGTAATTGGCGAAGGCAACACACGCATAACTTGCTTTGCAGGTATCAAAAACAATGGCATTGGCAGTCTGCGCTTGCGTTATCCATTTTATGCCGGGTTTGACACCGTGGTTAATCTGCAGCCACAAGTTGAAATTGCTATTCAGCCACATTTCGAATATGTAAGCGGACTCGATATCGACACCTCACGTGATTTCGAAAGCAAAAGCAGTTTCTTAAATGTGACTGCAAAAGATGTGGAGATGGACATAACCATTGATGGTGAAATAGTAAAAGAAGGAAATGGCTCCGGTCATGTTCATTTGGATGATGGCGAAGATTATTTCCAATTGGTTGACAATAGTCCTATAATATTCACAGCAGGCAACACAGTGTTTCTTGAAATGGATTACAGTTGCAACAACAGCTTCACTGTTGGCTGCTATGGAATAGATGGGCCTAACTCCAATAAGATTGGAATACTAACCCTTGCACCAACCACCAGTGCAACTACCGAAGCAGCGTGGAATAAAGTTTATATTGATCTGGGTGCATTGGGCCTTATCAATGCCGGTACCGACTACTATAAAATATACCTTGAAGGAGCGCGCTACGAGTCTTCTCAGCCACATATCTATTTAGACAATCTGAAAATTGTAATGTTTGAAGAATAGTGTTTCTGATTTTTCAATGAAAAAAATCTGACACAAGTTGACCTTGAACCCAACACGGCAAATAGCAAAATACCTGACGGCTGACTTCATTGCCGCAGTGCTTTCATGGAGCATCCTCTATGTATATAGAAAAAAGCACTTCGAAAATTATGAATTGAGCAACCTATCAGTAGAGTTTGATGCGAACTACTACTTAGGCCTTGTAATCATACCCTTGTTCTGGATAGCCATATATGCCATGGCAGGGCACTATGCACGCATTTTTCGCAGGCATAGGCTTAAAGAGTTTGCGCAAATACTTGTTGCCACCATTGTAGGGTCACTCATCCTGTTTTTTGTATTCCTGCTGGACGACCAGATAAGGAGCTATCGCAACTACTATGAATCGCTGCTGGTGCTTTTCTGTTCGCACTTCATCATCACACTTTTCTTCAGGCTGATGCTTACATCGCGCACTGTATCACTTGTACATGCTGGCAAGATTGGGTTCAACACCATCATAGTAGGTGGCAACCAACAGGCTCTTTCTATGTACGAGGAAATAAACAACATGCGCAGATCACCCGGCTACAAGTTTGATGGATTCGTGCGGGTGAATGGACAGGACAACCTACTGAGCAAACACATCCCCTTTCTGGGAAAATACAATGAGCTGCCAAGACTGATAAAAGAACACAAAACAGAAGAAGTAATAATAGCAGTAGAAAGTGGTGACCACCTTGATCTGGAAAACATATTGTCGTTGCTGGAAGATGCTCCGGTGAATGTGAACATAATACCGGATATGTACGACATACTGAGCGGCAGTGTGAAGATGAACAGCATATATGGCGTACCGCTGATCCGTGTGAATCATGAGATAATGCCCGACTGGCAGTTCAGCATGAAACGGGTAATAGATGTAACAGTATCACTGATGGCTTTGCTTGTTTTACTGCCTGTGCTTCTGCTCTTTGCTTTTGTAATAAAACTATCGAGTAGCGGTTCAGTCATTTTCAAACAGGAGCGCATAGGCCGTTATGGCAGGCCGTTTCAGATACTGAAATTTCGCACCATGGTTTGCAACGCTGAAGAAAATGGCCCACAGCTGTCTTCAGAATTGGATCCTCGTGTTACTCCATTCGGTCGCATGCTTCGCAAATCGCGCATGGACGAATTGCCCCAATTCATCAATGTATTGCTTGGCGACATGAGCCTTGTAGGCCCAAGACCGGAACGCAAATACTACATCGAAAGAATAACAGAACGCGCTCCGCATTACAGCCACCTTCATCGCGTAAGGCCGGGCATAACCAGTTGGGGGCAAGTAAAATTTGGCTATGCGGAAAATGTGGACCAGATGGTGCAACGACTCAAGTACGACATTCTCTATATAGAGAACATGTCGCTGGCTATGGATTTCAAAATCTTGTTCTACACAGTGTTGACTGTGATGGGCGGAAAAGGCAAGTAGCCTCTCTTTCAAATCAGCCTCGACTTCTTCCTGCCTGAAGATTTATTTTTCAAAGCAGCAGTGGAATGCACATTCTACATTCGCCCACTCATTACAACACAAGCAACCAAATAAAAATTTAACCAAACATGAACTTCGATGTAATAGTGCTGGGCAGCGGGCCGGGCGGATATGTAGCTGCCATACGTGCATCACAACTTGGACTGAAGACAGCCATAATAGAACGCGAAGCACTCGGTGGCATCTGCCTCAACTGGGGCTGCATACCTACAAAAGCACTACTGAAAAGCGCCTCAGTTTTTGAATACATAAGCCATGCAAAAGATTATGGAATAGAAACCAGCGCACCAAAAGCTGACTTTGGTGCTGTGGTAAAAAGAAGCCGCGGTGTAGCTGAGGGTATGAGCAAGGGTGTTCAATTTCTGATGAAGAAAAACAAAATAGAAGTGATAATGGGCAGCGGAAAAGTGAAGCCCGGCAAAAAAATTACCGTGACAGCCGCTGATGGCAAAGCAACTGACTACACAGCAAACCACATCATAATAGCTACCGGTGGCCGCTCGCGCGAATTGCCTGCACTGAAACAAGACGGTAAAAAAATAATTGGCTACCGCGAAGCCATGGTGCTGCCGCAAATGCCAAAGAGCATGGTGATAGTAGGAAGTGGTGCCATAGGTGTGGAGTTCGCTTACTTCTACAACACAATGGGTTGCAAAGTCACCATTGTAGAGTTTTTGCCCAATGTGGTTCCTGTGGAAGATGAAGAAGTTTCAAAAGCACTTGCAAAGTCATTCAAGAGTGCTGGCATAGAAATAATGACACAAGCTGAAGTGACCAAAGTGGATACCGCAGGTGCGGGATGCAAGGTGACGGTAAAAGAAGCTGCCGGTGAAAAGGTAATCGACTGCGACATTGTATTGTCTGCCGTTGGGGTGGTAGCCAACATTGAAGGCATTGGACTTGAAGAGACAGGCATCATTACAGACAAAGGAAAAATTGTGGTGGACAAATTCTACAAAACCAACATCGCAGGCTACTATGCCATTGGAGACTGTACGCCCGGACAGGCGCTTGCACACGTGGCCAGTGCCGAAGGAATTATCTGTGTAGAAAACATTGCGGGCCACCATCCGCAACCTCTTGACTACGGCAATATTCCCGGATGCACCTATTGCTCACCAGAAATCGCATCGGTGGGCCTTACAGAAAAAGCTTGCAAGGAAAAAGGTATTGAAGTGAAGATTGGCAAATTCCCATTCAGTGCATCAGGCAAGGCAAGTGCTGCCGGCCACAAGGATGGTTTCGTAAAACTGATATTCGATGCCCGATATGGCGAACTACTTGGCGCGCACATGATAGGCGCCAACGTAACCGAGATGATTGCCGAGTGTGTAGCATTGCGCAAATTAGAAACCACAGGACAGGAATTGATAAAAACTGTGCACCCCCACCCCACCATGAGCGAAGCCATCATGGAAGCCGCAGCCGCAGCCTATGGCGAAGTAATCCATCTCTGATAACAGATACAGTAAATCAACAAAAACACAATGAATACAACAAACAACACGAGCGATGGAAAAACTGTAGCCATCGTAGCACACATCACCCTGATAGGTTGGATAGTGGCCATCATCATGAACAGTAATAACAAAACAGAAATTGGCTCATTCTACATCAGGCAGATGCTTGGACTGGTGCTATTCGGCTTGCTCGGATTCATACCCATACTGGGGTGGTTAGTAGCTATTGCTGTGATTGTATTCTGGATACTGAGCCTGATAAATGCCGTGAATGAAAAAATGGAACCCATTCCACTCATCGGCCCGCTTTTTCAAGATTGGTTTAAGGGCATTTGATTTTTTTGCTAAATACATTCCTTGCAAAAGCCTTCAGCACCCGACCATAGGTCGGGTGCTTTTTTCTTAGAAAAATACTTTTCAACTTCGTTATGGAATTTGAATGAAATACACATCTTTACACTGTCAAACGTGACGACTTAAAATATTTTACGATTGCGTTTTTTATTCTTCATTCTGAAAAGTGTCGATATTTTTTAGGAGGAATGCTCAAGACAAAGAGAAACGCACCCGCAAGGGTGTGTCTTCTCTGCCGTAGTCTTGAGCAGGTACTCGACACACCTTCAGAATGGCGTAAGCAGAGGTTCACGCCCTTTTTTATTGGAAGGTGATTGGAACGAGACAATGAGAAAACGATGATGATTTCATAGAAGAGTTTTTGGGTAAGAACCTCCACGAGGCAATTGTGTGGAGTGTAATTTTTTAAACCCTAAATAAATGATCATAAAATCTATTCTTGGGTTTGGTTCTCTCAATCGAAAGAATCAAACCAAAACAACAAAATGTTCACATCACAAAATAAAGTACAGGAAAAAGATAGTATTGAGCGTCTTACTCAATATAGCCACTCTGTATGTACACTCTCAATTTGACTGCACACCTGCATCTGGAGCGAATTGCAGCAGTTGCGGGAATTATATTCCCAATGGAAGTTTTGAGACTTTTACAAACGATCCTTCAACTCCATACTTTGAAATTGCTCCTTGCAACGGTGCAACAAATGTTTGTGGATGGTCAGCAATAGTTGGGTCTCCTGATATTCTACCAAATGGTGGTGTACCTGGAGCATATTGGAGCTGTGAGAATTTTTTTCCGCCTGATGGGGATGCATGTTACAGAATGTTTTCCGCTTCGGACCTATTCGTTGAAGGCGCTGCTACACAATTGTTATTCCCCTTGGAATCAGGACATGAATATGCGTTGTCCTTTTTTTGCCTTGTTTGTCCTGATTTGACAGGGTCTTTTACTACTAGATTTTTTATTTCAAACGAGTCAATAGAAATTACATTGCCAGTTGAAGGCAGCATTTTGGAATTTGACCCATCCAATCAATGGGACTTCGATGGTTATGATACCAATCAAGGTGGATCATTTGGTGGAGGAACTTTCATCGCTTCTAATACAACTGTTTGGCAACAAATTAATGTCTCATTCGTATGCCCTGATGAAATGGATGGGGCTAATATTTTAGGTATGGTGCCCAATGGAAACAATGCTGGACAGATACTCATTGATGCTATATCACTGTTTGAGATAAGCCCTGATCAACCCGAATTTGAAATGCCAAACGAGCCTCTTTTGTGTGATGTCACTACCATTCAAAACTTGCAGAATTATATTACGCTACCTAATGGCTGGGGTGATATCACGTCTATAACCGGCCCATCTAATTGCATTCAAAATCCGAGCGCTGGTGTTTATCATTTCGATGCAACCGTGCTCCCGACAGGTACTTATGATTTGACAGGCGTTACCATTTCCATCACTGTAGAAACTCCGTGGGGATGCCCATATACATTTACTCATTTGATAGAGTCGTGCTGCCAACTGGAGGTGATTGAAAACTACGGCCCTAATCTGTGCAACGGCAACACCAATATTGAACTCTCGATAGATGTACAAGGTGCTTATGGCAACTACTCCATTTTTTGGGATGGTCCCGGAAATACATGGGGCCAAACGGTTGAATATTTTGAAAGTGTTCAGCAATTTGTAACCTATACTGTGACTGTTACCGATCTTGGTTTTCCAAATTGCAGTGTGGTTGAATCTTACGCTATACCCATCTACGATATTGAACTTGCCCCTGATTATTCCATAGGTCCTCTGGATGACGACTGGATAGATGAAGATTATTACCTGATGGAAGACCTAATAGTTGAAACGGACGAATATTTTGAGATAAATAACTGTGTTCTACATTTTGCACCTGGCAAAGGAATTATTCTACAAAATGGTGCAGACTTAAAGGTGCGGAACAACTCCTTACTTACCAACGTGGGCGATTGCCCTGACGGCTTGTGGCGCGGTATCTATGCTGAGCAGTTTTCCAACCATGCGCTTACAAGCCATTCGTCCATACGCATTATTGAAAACTCAAGGATAGAACTTGCTGAAAAAGGCATCCAAGTGAAGACCCTGTATAGTTCAAATCCTGCCGCTACAAACTGGGTCAATGTAATATGTCAGAACGCTGAATTTACTGCTAACAGGCAAGACATTAACATGCTGGGGCAAACCCCGGGCACACAGTTCTACGCAAGCTTTACCAACTGCAGTTTTGAACTCGGTGACCCACTTATGCAGGAGGAGGCAATAGGCCTAAACCCAACCCATAGGGTGCTGCTTCAGAGAAATGACAAGTTCACCGCATTTATTAATTGCAGTTTTCACAATTACAGACAGAGTTATCTTCAGGAAACTGCAATAAGTGCTATAAGATGCCTTCATGCTCATGTTGATTTTGGAACATATACTCCCAACAACACAGTGGGCATTGAAAGTTCCTCACAAATTACGGGTTATGCAAGAGGCATTGATTTTTTAACAGCCACAAAGCACACTTGTAGAGTCAGTAACACGGACATGGCCAACTGGAGAAATATCTATGTAATGGCGGGGGCAAATTGCTCCTTTAAAAACAACGACCTATTCTGCCTTCCTGAAGAAATTTTGCTGAATCTCAGTTCACCCATTCTTATTCCATCGCCCACTGCCGGATACACAAGCTACGACCCTCTTGAGCCTTCGCTGGCAGGTGCGCCCTATGGCCTGTATGTGGACAAGGGAACCAGCTACACGGCTATTGACAACTACTTCAACATGGCCATAGCCACCGACCCTGACATGAAGCCCTACTTGCACGGCCTTATAGCCAACAACACAGGCGACTTTGCCAACCGCATTCGCAGAAACCATTTTGCGGATATGGGAAAGGCCATAAAGCTGCAAGGGGATAACAGGTTGGGCAATGGCCAAAGTGGTACTAAATATTCGTGCAACGAGTTTACCAATAACGATCTGGATATTCGCGAACTGAGCAGCACTTTCACCGCGCCAAGTAGTTGGGGTGTAGCGCACCAGCAGTCGGTGATTGATGGGGACAACTCCGATCCCAGTAATTTCTTTGACCAGAGTATATGCGACTATTGCGATGTAAACGACATAAGCAATACTACAGGAAATGGACATAACTATGTGCGGGCTGTTGGTAGCAGCGATCCAGAAACTTCTGCGGTTTCCGATCCTCCAGCGGTCGTGATTGTTCAAAGTTTTCAGACTCCTGATGACTGCATTTCATCCACTCAAAACATAATAGATGATGGCGGCAATATGAGCATTTGCTCCAATGAAAAAGAGAATGCCGAAACGCAATATATTGCTGCGAAAACAGCTTATGATACATGGATAGATGGTGGCAGCACAGAGGATGTGTTGCAAGTCGTGAACAGCACCACCTTTAGCTCTGCGCTGGAGACCTTCTACTACCTGATAGAACGCTCACCCAACCTAAGCGAGGAGGCATTGCGCTCGGCCATAGAGCAATACAACCTACCCACACCTCTGCTGGTGCAGATATTGGCCAGCAATCCGCGAGCAGCTAAAAGCACATGGGTGCAACAAGAGTTGCTGACACTGCCTATTGCCCTCGAAGAATATCAACTAGAACAGATTGCGATGGGTCTAAATATCTGGACCAGTACCGAGAATATGGAAAGCCTGATGAGTGGCATACAAACTAACCGCGAGGCGGCCATGCGCTGTATATGGGAAGCCATAGAGAATGATAGCACCATTACTGACAAACTATCAGCACAAATGGCCCTGCTGGATGAGACCACCTACTACACCGACCTGCTGCATAAAATAAATTTCTATGTAGCACAGGGTAACTATGCTGACGCACGCCAACTGACATTAGATGCTGATGACTATCACCAGTTGAGCACACAAGACGAATTTGATATGAGCCGACTTTACCTAGTGCTGGAGATGGAAGAAGAACTCAGCCAAATGAATAGCCCTACACTGACGACTCAGCAGATAACCGCACTGGAAGAAAAGCTGACCCAAACCAGTGCTTTTGTGGCCGGTAAGGCTTTGGACTTATTGATTGCTTATGCAGGCAAGCCTTACATTGAGCCTATAGTGGAAGAAACACCTGAGGAAAGAAGCATGTTGGCGAACAAGAAACCAAAAACCACATCCGGTTTACGCATCTATCCGAACCCTGCTGATGATTTGGTTGTGGTGGACTATCCGCTTGCGGGGATCAATGCTATTCAAGTGTATAATTCAATAGGCCAATTGGCATACTCGCAAAATGTTTCTATGCAGGCAAAACAATTTGCATTAGATTTATCCCAACTGCCTGGCGGAGTTTATGAATTGAAACTATGCAGCGAACAACAAACAACAGTTACCACTTCTTTGGTACTCAAATAGTTTTACTGCTGATTTGTGTACTGCCCGACATGGCTGTCGGGCAGTACACTCATTTTAATGAGTATTACCTGCCGCCAGCAATTGACTGGGGCAGTGGCGAATCAACCAATTTATTGCAAAGAGGAGATACACTTTTTGCTGTAGGGCTGCATCCTTCAGAAAATGGCTATAGCACCTATACCCATGTCATAGACAACTATGGCAATTGGTTAAGCGCTTATCAATACGACTTGGGAGAGAATTTACTATTACTCAATTACGGAGAAACCATTTTAGAATTAGATACTGGTTACATATGGGCAGGAACATTTGCAACCAATGGCTCGAATCCAATTATCAAGAAAATGGATGCACTGTTTTCAGAGCAATGGAGTAACGTCAAAGACATAACAACTGATACAACCTATGGCAGTTGGCTGGCTGTTCAGAAGTTGAATGATGGTAATTATTTATGTTCCGGCACCATTGTATATGATCTCATTCCCCAACAACCGGGGTCTAACTTCAGCACTTTAATAGTTGGTAAATACAGCGAGACTGGGGAAGAACTTTGGTTTCAGGAACTGAATATGAGCAATTATGAAATAGGTCAAGGCAACAGCGGCCCTTTCATATTTCCACGCGGTGGGCTAACCGAACTCTCAACAGGCGAAATACTGGTGTGGGGCATTATCTACAATCAAAGGGATCCGTTGGCTATAAAACTAGACATGAACGGAAATTATGTAGATGCGGTGAAATGGGGAAACGGCTCACAGCCGGATGGATCTCCTTGGCCAGTTCCTTTCGGAAACGATGAGTTTCTTTTCGCTTACTCCCATCACTTTCAATATGATTCTTGGTTAGATTCATATAGCAATAAACCAAGGGTGGGCAGGCTCAACACTATTAGTATGAGTGTTGAGTTATTTCCAATCCTTGACCATCCCATTGCCAACGGTGGCATTTTAGATTTTGAAATGACTCCTGACAGCGGCTTTGTTGCTCTGGCCTATGGTTATGACTTAGACCTCTTGGACAATGGGCGAGCTTATATGCTCAAAGTAGATTCTATGGGCAACGAAGAATGGTTTCATGAATACTACCCACCCGTGGAGTATGACACACCCACGACATACGACCTTGAAGTAACCAGTGATGGTGGTCTTGCATTCGTTGGCAACTTTCATGTAGCAGGCGAGACCTACTATGTAACATGGGTAGTAAAGACCGATGCCTGTGGCTACGAAGAACCCAGCGGCTGCCCACCCATCACCGACAGTCATGCCGAACTTGTTTCGGCATCTCTTCAAGTATGGCCCAACCCATTCAGCACTTACCTAAAAGCCGTGCTGCCAGCAAATGCAACATCCATGTCCGTCACAGATGCCACAGGCAGGTTGGTTTTTTCAGAGCCTGTTTTTTATCCCAACCAAACATGGAATCTTTCCATGCTTGCAGATGGTGTATATGTGATGCGGGTGGAGATGGTGGGTGGGATGATGGTTTCGAGTAGAATTGTGAAACAGTAATGAGAAATAAAACATGCGAATAGAAACTATGGCCACCCCATTTCGGATTGTGATTCGAATTCGTTTATCCAAAAACAAAAAAGGGATGTCCATCGGACACCCCTTTTTTATTCAACTATTCATTCACTTAAACAATCCATGCAATTGCCCGTCCACTCCTGAAATTATTTTCCCAAGGTCTTCCGCTTTGTCATGAAAGCGATTGGTGTCAATGTCCACTATCAGCATTTTGCCTTTGTTGTAGGTGCTTACCCAAGCCTCATAGCGCTCGTTCAACCTTGTAAGATAATCCAATCGAATGGCCTCCTCATACTCGCGGCCACGCTTGCCAATGTTGTCCACAAGTGCAGGCACGGTAGCACGCAGGTATATAAGCAAGTCAGGCGGAGTTATGAATTCGTCCATCACCGCAAACAGGTCTGTGTAGTTTTCAAAATCGCGCGTAGTCATCAGTCCCATGGCATGCAGGTTAGGAGCGAAAATGCTCGAGTCCTCGTAGATGGTGCGGTCTTGCACAATCTTCTTCCCGCTCTTTTTTAAATCCATGATTTGCCTGAAACGGCTTTTCAGAAAATAGACTTGCAGATTAAAAGACCAGCGCTGCATGTCTTTGTAAAAATCTATCAGATATGGATTGTCGTCCACCTCTTCGAAGTGTGGCTGCCATTTGTAATGCTTGGCTAACAAGGTGGTCAGGGTAGTTTTTCCTGAGCCAATATTTCCGGCTATCGCTATATGCATGGAATAGTTGAGGTAATTTTTTCTTAAAGCGGACGAAAATATGTAAAGCACTTTGCGTGAAGTGATATTGTTAGAAACTTGAAGTATTTGACAGCTGGCAAGGCCGGGGTGCAAGAACTGCGCGCCATCGGGCTATACTTATACCTTAGCCGCATGAATGGACTCACACACCTCAGCCATGATGGCAAAGCGCAAATGGTGGATGTATCAGAAAAAAATCCGACTAAGCGAATAGCTGTAGCTGAAGCACGCGTGCAGCTACCTGACCAAGTATTAACTCTGCTAGATGGCGATGAAATAAAAATGCCTAAGGGCGCAGTATTCCAGACTGCTGTGCTTGCTGGTGTGATGGCCGCAAAGAAGACCAGCGATTTAATTCCGCTTTGCCATCCATTGCCTTTGGACAATATGCAAATAGACATAGCGATGGATGGCAATGAAGCAGTGATTACAAGCACCGCAACTGTTCATGCCAAAACAGGCGCAGAAATGGAAGCCATGACTGCCGCGTGCCTTGCAGCACTTACCATCTATGATATGTGCAAAGCAGCATCGCACCACATCACTATAAAAGAAGTAAAGCTGATGAGAAAGACCGGAGGTAAAAATGACTTCGACCGAAATGCATAAAAAGCATTTAGACTTTATCAAACCCAAACAGGGCCAATTTGCACGCAATGAAGTAGCTATATATGGAACCACTTGCGAGCATGTGCAACAAATCGTGCTCACACTTCGAGAGTCACTTGCCGATTTCAATATTGCCACTGCAGATGCCGATCATCATGACCATGGTGAAAAGCATGAAATCAATCTTCAGCAACTCGGGAATCAACTAGTGTTCACCACAGCATTACCGCTCAATTCCATTCAAAGAAACATGGCCTGCAGTCAAGCTGATATAGTGCTGGTGAATGGCAACCACTTTCAAGCGGATACACAAATAGTAGTCTGCAATAAAAAGAAAGAAACATCACTGAGAAAACGAGCCGATCAATTGTCCAATGTTTTAGCCATTTTGCTCGAAGAAGGAGAAAGTGAAATACCTGGTTATGTAAGAGAAGTAGTGAAGAATTGGAAGCAATGTGCTGTATTCAATTATGACCAGGCAGAAGAACTTACAACACTCATCAGAAAAAACCTTCTTCAGGCCCCAGCGCTGAAAGCCTTGATAATGGCTGGCGGAAAAAGCATCAGAATGGGTGAAGACAAAAGCCAAATCACACATCACACCTTGCCACAACATCTGCATCTGAAAGAAATTTTTAATGCAATTGGAATTGATTCTTTCATCTCATGCAGAGACGAACAAAGTGCATTTTTCAAATCAGAAGGACATTCGGTTATTGCTGACCGCATGGTTGATTGCGGCCCGCTGGGTGGATTAGTAAGTGCATATATGTGCGACCCGAATTGCGCATGGCTTGTGGTGGCCTGCGATGTGCCCATGCTCGATGAAGAGGTAATTCAAGAGTTGGTGGCAGAGAGAAATCACAGCATGATGGCTACCGCATTCATCAGTCCATTCGATGGTTTGCCTGAACCACTCATAGCTGTGTGGGAACCGAAGGCGTATCAGCAAATAATGCAATTCTTTGCACAGGGATACTCATGCCCGCGCAAAGTGCTCATCAATTCAAACGTTAAGCTGATTGAGTGCCGCGCTCCGCACAAATTGCAAAATGTGAATACCAAAGAAGAACTCAACATGCTTCGCTCCATTCAATGAAAAAATATTGCTTCCTTACCATTTCCATTGTTGTTCTCATCCTATCATGCAGAAAAACTGATAGTACAATTTCACCTATTGAAGTATCTACCGTACCAAAAAGTGTTCGAATCAATGACCTTCAAATAATAAACGATAGCTTGTGGTACGCATGTGGCGGTGTGCGCGACATGGAAGGGCACATATTCAAAAGCACCGATGCAGGTAAAACGTGGAGCGTTTTTACAAACGAATTTTCAAAAAGCATCTACTGCATTCATTTTCCAACACCGGAAATAGGTATGGCCGGTGGAGACTTTCTCCACCTATGGCGCACTACTGATGGCGGTAACACATGGGAATTTCAGTGGTTAGCTGATCAAGTACCGCTGCATGAAGAAGACCGCCCCGCCATTCGCGATTTACAAATGCTGTCCCCTGTTGACTTTCATTTCTGCGGTGGCGAAAACTTGGGGGAAGGTGTTATCTACGAAACCCATAATGGCGGAGAGAACTGGAATTTTGAATTCATGCAACATGAGATGAGAACGCTTGCAGTTGGTGAAGGCTATAATGTGGTGGCAGGCGGACATGGCGCAGCGTTTCACTTCGCAGATTCTCTCAGCAGTATCGAACAATCTGATTTTGAGAATGACTTCATCACAGACTTAGTACACGCTTATGCGGATGACTTTTATGCAGCTTCATACAACGGTGCCATCTATAGAAGTGAAGACAACGGCCACACCTGGACTGAAATTTTTGACAGCAACAGCTTCGCTCAAAAAAGAATAAACTGGAATGCAATCCATCTTGTTTCAGGACTTATAACTGTAGTTGGGAACGGAGGATGGATAGTGCAAAGCGAAGATGCAGGTGCCAACTGGCAACTGTTGCGCTTAGACAATGAAGACAATCTCTATTGCATAGCTGCACTGAACGAACAACTATGGACAGGAAGCGACAACGGTAAACTCTATCGCATTCAATGAAAAAAACAATTCAACTACTTTGGTTTGTTGCATCCACCATCGGCATAGTTTCATGCAACGATGCTGTAAAAATGAACAACAGAAGTGAAATTGTTAGCAGCCTGAAACCTAAGTGGGCCAATGGATTCGAGATACAAACGTTGGGCGACTCTACAAGGCGCATCATTCTTTTCAATTTAGAAAAAGCAAACGATACGCTACAAGTTATTGAATGGAAACCACAAAATATAGAGCGTGTTGCCTGCCTCAGCACCACACACATAGCCATGCTGCAACAACTCAATATGCTGAGCACTTTGAAGGGTGTAGGCTTTGCCAATCTGGTGCAGAACAAGGCCGCAAAGGCGAAAATTGAAAATGGTGAAATAACAAACCTCACTACTAGCCATGATGTGGATGCAGAGGTTGTATTCAGTTTGAATCCGCAAGCCTTCTTTGTTTATCCCTTCGGAGGTACAACCTATGTACGATATGAGCAGAAGGGCTTGCCTGTGGTTCAGATTTCAGAATACCTTGAAACGCATCCACTTGGCCGGGCTGAGTGGATCAGGGTTTTTGGTGCTATAATGAATCAGGAACAACTTGCACAAAAGGTATTTGCTGAAATTGAAAGCGCGTATTTGCACAACACAGCTTTGGTGGCCAAGTCAATAGCAAAAAGGCCCACTGTATTCACCGGATTCTATGACAGCGGCAATTGGTTTGCACCACCGGGGAACAGCTTTGCCGCGCAGCTTCTGAAAGATGCAGGTGCTGATTACATCTTCGCTGACAGCTTGAAGACAAGCAACCTCATCATTCCTTTTGAAACAATGCTGACCAAAGCATACCTAACAGATTGGTGGGGAAAAATTCTGCACGATGAAGATGAAGTGACACAAGAGAATTTTGCAGATGAAGATGAACGACTCATGCACCTGAACTCATTCAAACAGCAACACTTGTTTTATTGCAATACCGCACACAGCGACTACCATGGAGATGCTGTGCTACAGCCGCAACTTATGCTTCAGGATTTAATTACGATTTTTCATCCTGCACTTTTAGCCAATCACACAGTTATTTATTTCAAACCTATCAAGCCAAACTAAACCCTGCCCTTCACAATCTCCTCCACCACAGTTGGGTCAAGCAAGGTGGTGGTGTCACCCAGGTTTTGCATTTCGCCCTCGGCCACTTTGCGCAAAATCCTCCGCATTATTTTTCCGCTGCGTGTTTTTGGCAAGCCGCCTACTATCTGAATTTTATCAGGCTTAGCGAATCTTCCGATCTGTTTTTCCACACACCGCACAATGTCTTCTTCAATCTGTTTCTTATCATTTGCGGCTTGTTGCAATATCACATAAGCATAGATGCCCTGCCCCTTGATGTCGTGCGGATATCCTACCACCGCACTTTCCACTACATACTTGCTTTCATTGATGGCATTCTCTATTTCCGCAGTGCCAAAGCGATGACCACTTACATTGATTACATCATCCACCCGCCCTATGATGCGATACAATCCATTGGCATCTCTCCGCGCTCCATCTCCGGTGAAGTACATGCCCTTGTAAGTAGCAAAGTAGTTGATGCGGCAACGCTCATGGTCGCCCCAGGTGGTGCGCAGTATAGATGGCCAAGGAAATTTGATACACAGGTGGCCTTCCACATCATTGCCTTCTATCTCATTGCCATTGGCATCCACTAGGCATGGCTGAATGCCTGGCAGTGGAAGGCCTGCATGAGTTGGTTTCAGTTCAGAAATTCCGCTCAGTGCAGAGATCATGATGCCTCCCGTTTCTGTCTGCCACCACGTATCTACCAAAGGGCATTTGCCATGGCCGATGTTGGTGTGATACCAATGCCAGGCTTCTTCGTTGATAGGCTCGCCTACGGTGCCCAGCGTCTTCAGTGATGACAAATCATTGCGCTGCGTGTACACCACACCGCAAGCCATTAGCGAGCGAATAGCAGTGGGCGCTGTGTAGAAAATATTGACTCTATGTTTTTCTATCACTTGCCAAAACCTGCTTGCATCAGGGAAAGTGGGTATGCCTTCGAACATAACAGTGGTTGCACCATTCAATAGCGGACCATATAATATGTATGAGTGACCGGTGACCCAGCCAATGTCTGCAGTACACCAATACACATCGTCCTTTTTATACTGAAATACATTTTGAAATGAGTAGCCCGCATATACCATATAGCCGCCACAGGTATGCACCACACCCTTGGGCTTGCCGGTACTGCCTGAAGTGTATAGAATGAAAAGTGGGTCTTCACTTTGCATTGCAGCCGCCTCGCAATTGTCAGAAACAACATTTAGCAATTCATGGTACCAGAAATCTCTTCCCTTATGCATCAACACATTTTCACTCAAACGATTTACCACAAGAACCTTTTTTACTGATGCACATTGCTGCAGTGCCTCATCCACTGTAGCTTTCACTTGTATGCTCTTAGCTCCGCGGTTCATTGCATCGCTTGTTATGACATAGGTACATGCTGAGTCATTGATTCTGTCAGCAATGGAGGGAGCACTGAAGCCAGCGAACACCACCGAATGAATTGCTCCTATGCGCGCGCAAGCCAACACTGCAAATGCCAATTCTGGAATCATAGGCAAGTAAATGCAAACGCGATCTCCTTTCTGCACACCCATATTCTGTAACACATTCGACATTCTGCATACTTCAACATGCAACTGCCGATAAGTGAATTTTTTTACCAATTCATTCGGATCATTCGGTTCCCATATCAAAGCAATTTTTTCAGGTTGTGTACCCAGATGCCTGTCAATGCAATTCTCTGTAATGTTCAACTCAGCACCATCGAACCATCGCACGTCAGGTTTTTCAAAATCCCAATGCAGTGTTCGTGTCCACTTCTTTTTCCATAGAAAAGCCGAGGCTATTTCGTTCCAGAACTCTTCCGGACTTTCGATACTCCTGTGGTAAGCTTCTTCATAGGCTGCATGATTATGTATGTGGTAGCTCATGTCTGAAATTGCTTTTTAATTTTTGCGAATAAAGTTGAAAAGAAACGCAGACAAGTGCATTGGCTCCTATTCATTTCATACTTCATTGCCTGCCAAAGATTATGCATACCAAATCTTCATTTGTTGTTTCCATTACAGTTGCCCTACTCATGGCATCATGTCATTCATATCCCGGTTTCGAAGAAACTAAAAGCGGTATATACAAACGCTTGAATGGTTTTGACGATTGCTCGCCTGCTTTGATTGACGCTGATTTTTTTATCATGCAAGTGAGTTGGAAAAAATGGAACGAAGCAGATTCCGGTTATGCTTTTGAACTACACCATGGCTCATTGAACGGGCATAGTGTAGTCAGCAGCAGAGAGGGCAATCCGGTAGGTCTCAGACTGGCTGAAGTATTGCGCAACATGAAGTGTGGCGATGATATTTCGCTGGTATTGCCTTTTGCAGAAATGGACAATTCTTACCTGTGTGCATACACCGACACATCTACTTATGCATTGACTGATGAAATAGAACTGCGCATGCATCTTGTCAAAACTTTTGCGAAGCGCGAATACTTAGACTACCTGATGCATGCCGCCCAGCAAGGCGAACTGAACGAAGAAGAAGCCATAGAGCTCTACCTGATGAATAACGCTGCAGACTACTTGCGCATGGGGAAGTGTTTTATAGTGAAAGAAAAAGAAACGCGAAACGACTCCATCAGCGCAGGCTCTGAGATTACCATCTCATATACCACCCACTTGTTCAATGAACAGAGTTTGGATACAACCACCGTGATGCAATTTCAATTCGGAAAGCCCGGACAAATCATTGATGGTTTCCAATACGGCCTCAGTTTCTTGAATGAAGGTGAAAAGGCCAGAATCTATTTGCCTTCACAATTGGCCTTTGGCGAAAACGGTAACAGCAGCGGGTTGGTTCCACCACATACACCTGTCTATTTCGATGTGATGGTGCTAGATGTGAAAACCACAGAAAATTCTTTGAGATAAACAAAACACTTTTCATTTACTTTCGTTGAACTGACATCTTCTTCCACCTTTTTCATTGAAGAATCTGCTCGTCATACTGCCCATCCTGACTACCTGCTTTGCCTTGCACGGGCAGGATAACCTTGGTATTGCAGGCAGCAGCCGCGCTCCCGCCAACACAGTATTGGCCAATCCATCAAGCATTGTGGACTCTAGGGCTTTCATTGATATCAACCTGGCCGGTGCAGGCATTTTTGCCCGCAACAACTTTGTATATCTCGATGGAAAGCAGTTTTCATTCCGCACCATTGCCCAAACAGAGATGCCACTCTTCAAACGTCAGAATGCTCCATACAATGTATATGCTGATGTGATACTACATGGCCCAAGCGCCACATTTGCTGTGAAGCAACACGCTTTCGGGATTTACTCTGCTGCCCGTGTGGTGGCTGATGTAAGAGGCGTGACTGAAGAAATGAGTTACTACATTACAGAGAGTTTTCAATACCGTGAACAGATGGGTGTGCAACAACACGTGCAAAATCTAAGGGCCAATGGGCTTGCATGGGGCGAGCTGGGACTGACTTACGGAACCATTTTGGCCTCTGACGGCAATGCGCTTATACAAGGTGGTATCACAGCCAAACGTTTGCTTGGTGTGGCGGGTGTGGGCCTGCGGCTGGACGACTGGACGTATGTGGTTCGTGATAGTTCCAACATGGAGACTCAAGTGTTTCAGGGAGAATATGGATTCAATGATCCCACTCAAAATGCTTCGTACATCAATGGCAAGGGTTGGGGTTTCGATATTGGCTTTACATACAAAATGCGAAAGAGCAACAGTCAGGGTTACAAACCACACGACCCTTGCACCGATGGCGACTATTTGTTCAAAATAGGTGCTTCACTTTTGGACTTCGGTCGCATTTCCTTCACCGGGCCATTCTACCGCAACGTTTTCAATCAGAATGAAAGCAGCGAATGGAATAACTACCAGGGAACCTCAGCAGATGAAGTAAGCGACCTGGATAGTTTGTTCAACAACAACTTCAATCTGGTGGAACAAAACAGTGGCGATGGCCGGTTCAGGATGAAGTTGCCAACTGCTCTTTCTGTGCAGGCTGATTACAATCTCGGACACAACTTCTACCTCTATGGTGCGCTCACTTATGGCCTTCCAAGAATGAACAGCCTTGGAGTGCAACGCGCATCATACTTAGGTGTAGCGCCACGCTGGGAGATAAAAAGATTTGAAGTTTCACTCCCTGTCAGCATCTATGAATGGCGACATCCGCAAGTGGGTTTGATGTTGCGACTGAACAGCATAATTATTGGCAGCGACAACTTGGGCTGGTTTCTTTTCAATCAGGATATTTATGGTGCAGACATTTATATCAATATCAAGTACACCATTTTCAAACACTGGAAATGCAAAACCAAAAAAGGTAAAAAGAAACCAGCGATAAAACGCGGTGATCACGACCCACTTCCATGCCCTGCATGGTGAGGAAATTGAATCATAATTTTTGAAAAAATAAAAAACGCCTGCATGCTGCATGCGTTTTTTTCTGTCATAAATAACGAAGAGATTCATTTTCCATTGACCGGGCCTGCCGCTGTTTTAGCAGGCGATTGCTCCTTTGTAGTTGATGAGTCTGGTTTCACAGTTCCTTTGATGTGAAGCACCTTCACAGGTTCGTTCACCGCATTAGATGTTACCGTTACACTCTTGCTGAATGGCCCCACCCGCGAGGTGTCATACTTCAACGTGATAGTGGTGGACTCGCCCGGCATGATGGGTGTGTTTGGGCATGTCGGTGTAGTGCATCCGCAACTCTTTTTGCACTCCGAAATGATGAGTGGCTCAGAACCTGTATTTGTAACTATGAATGTACACGTGCCATCGCCCTTGTATTCGATACTGCCGAAGTCATTGGTATCGTTTACTATGGAAATGACTGGCCCGCTTACCACTTCTGTTTGTGCTTGTGTTACCATGCTTATGGCCATGGCTGCCGCAATGATGATTTGTTTCATAATACTTGTTTTTTTTGAATTTGGTAATTGAATGAATTGACACAATCAACATTCAACATGTGAGAATCTGCAGTTACTCAAGACTGTGCTGTTTGTGTGCCGCAAGTATTCTGGAATTGGCATCAACAGGATTCAAGTTTAACGCCTTGCTAATTTGTTTAACACATCGTTCTAAAATGAAATGAAAAATTTCACTACCCATGCAACCTGATGGAAACAAAAAGCCCGATGCTGAATTGCACCGGGCTTCATAATCATGGATGAATAATTTTCTATCTTGCTATTACAAGTGCTTTCGTTTGTATGCCCGCATCGCTTTTCAACATGAGCAAATATGTTCCAACAGGAAGATCATTTACATCTAACACAGTGATGCGTTGGGTACAGCGTTGTTTGAACACAAGTCGGCCTTGTGCATCTGTTATTTCCATAGAAGTGTTTTGCTTCAATGCCTCTTCCGTCTTTATGTACAAAACATTGCTTGCAGGTATCGGATACAATGACAACTGGTCTTCTGAAATTTCTGAAACGTCATCGGCACCACAATCAGGATCATAAGGTGCTGCCGGGCTGCCTCCGATGCAGCCTGCGAACCAATTGCCCGCCAGGCTTTGGTTGTTGGCCTGAACTTCATACTCATTGGTGCGGCCCGTGCCATCGCTATTGGCAGGCCAGGGCGATTCATCTGTGTATTCTATATCAATCAATGCCTCATCATGAAAGCCAAAAAGACGTACTGCATCATCGGCATTGGAAAGTGAATAGCCAAGTGGCTGCTGAACAAATGCTGCATCAGGATATTGAGTGGCAAACAGTGAAGTGTCTTCCGCAAACACGAGATAGCCATTAGCAGGAATGGTAACGTTCACTTCAAAATCATAACGATTGAAGTAGTTGTTGTCTTTCATATACATGCCTGTAAGGTCAACAGGAATATCCAATGTGTTGTGCAGTTCTATCCAATCGCCACTCTCATTGTTCGCATCATCATTGTACATGAATTCGGAAACTACTACTGCATTTTCTACAGCGCTTCCTTCGAAGTGTGCAACAAACGATTCGTCTGTTTCAAAATTCATCACAAACTGATCTAAGTATGCATTGACCGGAAACACTCCGTTGGCCGCCCAGTGGTGAAATTCAAACCCGGGATTGGCCACCACAGTTATCTGCACGGGTACACCATTGTAGTACGTTCCAACCCACGGATACATTTCTTCACCAGGCTCTATGGTATTGATGTGGATGCGACCCGCACCTGCTGGTTCTATATCAAATGTCAGGTTCACCTGCTGCTGCAATCCGAAGTGATTTTGTAACATGTCGAATGCACAATCATTACGCTGCTCATTCCAGTTGAGTCTATTGTCAAGCGACCATTGTAATGAGCCAAAGTCGGTACCCCAGCGCTGGCAGTGCCTTTCAAATATGCTCTCTATTTCATCGCGCATTTCGTTGCCCATGTCATTCACCCTTTCAGGCCTAAAGGCAGTATTCATCAAATCAGCATAACGCGTGATGAAGTAATTTTTAAATGTTTCATTTTGTATGATGCGAGAGAACATTTGGTCGGTGTAGTAGCCTTCGTCTTGGGCTGTGTTTATGTAATCATCGCAGGGTTGGTTGCCGGCCAGCCCCATACCAAAGTCCATGTCCATAAGCATAAAGCGCCATTTGCCGCCTTCTGTATCGTCATGCCAGAATTTGGTGTTGTTGATCCAACCATTGCTCCAATCGCCATTGCACCAATAAGTTTCTGCTATGATGTAGTCAGCATAATTTTCAAGGTCTATTTGATTCTCGATGAAGTCATAATACCCCTCGCTGTTGGGATCATTGTTCATGATGTAATCAAACATTGGATAGAATGGGATATCGCTTCCATTGATCACATTTAGACCCATGTAATTGTAGCTGATCACCGTTGCATCATCATTGTCCAATCCATGGTTTTCTTCCACCCAATGCTGATCAAGCACCTCCCGCATTTCCATAAAGCCCCAGTATTCTCCATTTAAAAACACAACAACAGGAGTGTATGCCATGTAATCGGCTTCAGTTCCTTTCAAAGCTCTTTGCATCAGTGCGTCATGAAAGCGATAGCCCCAATATTCATTACCACCATTGCGCAAGTTGAATCCTTTGTATGAATTGATCCAAGGCTTGTCTGCAATGAAAGGATAGTCCATCGTTTCCATTCCGTACTCATCCTTGCACTGCACGCGAAAACTTTTCTGATCATTGCCCCTCGACCAGCCACCATGAATCTTTATGCCCACAGGGCCTTCTACCTGAAGCAAATGGTCTGCATCAAAATATTCCATATAAGCCTGGCGCTCCCAGTCCTCCCAAAAATTGGATCCGAAGTAAGGATAACCGCCATAGTCAGGCGGGCCATAAACGTGAATTCCGTAGAGTGAATCCCACAAATTGTATGGGTCAGTGGACAGCGAAATCACAGGAATATCAATGGCCCACTCTTCTATGAGATACGTGTTTTTGGCAACAGCTGAGGGCATAGAGCTGTTGCTAAAACAACGGGCTGAAAGCACCGTAGTTTCTACCAACTGTAATGGCTCGGTGTAAAGTGCAGAAGTTATTTGTGGTATGCTGCCATCGGTGGTGTAGCGTATATCTGCAAAGGGGTTGATAGCACTAAGTGCAATGATTTGTTCCTCGTCAAATGCGCCACTACTCACGTTGAAAATTGGTGGCTGCTCATAGCCGGAAAGGCAATTGGCATCGTTCGCAGCATTTGGTGTTGGGTTGGCTGATACGCACCAAGCGACATTGCCATCACCACTTCTTTGATATACGTGGCCCAGTTGCATAGCTTGCAATGGAACTGATTCGGCAGGCGCAGCATCAGGCAGGGAGAGTATCAATGTTTCGCCAACGCTAAGTTTAAAATTGGTATGCAGGCGAGGTTGGGGTGGAACCACCAATCCGAGCCACACAGGCGCTGTTTCTGTTTGCACCACCGATGATCCTGAAACCAATATTAGATAGAAGTTTCCGGTCAAGTCACTAGAACCAATGCCGCTGTTGTGCACTTGTATGCTCAGCACATTTTCACCATCCACCAAGGCGGCTTGCAATGTGGCTTCATCCATTTCCCAAACCTGATAGTCTAAACCTTGTACTGAAAGTGGCTCCACCACGGCTGTTGCAGCGAAGTCAAATGGAACATCGGTGCCAACTTCGCCCATGTTTACACGCGCCACTTCCACCCCATTGAGGTAGGCAACAAAGCCATCATCATAATCAGCAGACAAGTAGAGATGATTGAAAAATTCAGGTTCTGAAAGATTGAATGTAATTCTGCTATATACTGACAATACCGGTTCCGGTAATATGGTGCCGTCATCATCATCACCATAGCCTATGCCTCCTATATTCTCATTCCAACTTGAAGCATCGAATCCGGGCAAGTGCCACGCAGCATCAGGCTCCACATTTGGTACGATGTAAGACCACAAACTCCATGGGAATACTGGTGTTTCAAAGTGGTCAATTCCTCCCAATAAATTGCGGTCTTTGCCGGAGGCGTATATCACTTCTCTTTCATTCGGTTGAAGCACTAATTCAGGCAGTACCCACTTCATTGGTGTGGTTGCATCATCTGTCAATCCATAGCCATTCAAGTTTATGGCTTCAGCACCGCTGTTATACATTTCTATCCAGTCGCCATAGTCGCCATCCTCATCAGCATGGGTTACATCGTTGGTTATCTGCACTTCATTGATTGATACTTGTGCATTTGCCATAGCAAGGGCCAATGCGAAGAGTAGGAAGAGTGTATTTCTTTTCATCCGAAAAATCTGTTCTGTTTCTTAATTGTTACGAGAAGATTAGACAAACATAAATGAAGGAGCTTGAACGTACTTCCCTGTCTTTTAGTTTTTTCGACATGCCTTCTTGTAATTCTCAGTTCGTTCTATCTCAAATTTCATTTCTAAAAAATGCAACAACTAAATTCTCAGATGTATCGCAAGGTTTTCGACTTTAAAATAAATTTGAGTTTCATTCCTTTGTTCACTTCAGATGAGTAAAAAGCTTCCAACATCATTCTATCTAAATAAGGATGTGGTGCAGGCAGCGAAGTTGTTGCTTGGTAAAAAACTCTGCACAAATTTCGATGGAAATCAAACCTCCGGTATCATAACCGAAACCGAAGCGTATTGCGCACCACAAGATCCAGCTTCGCACGCATACCAGATGCTGCGAACAAGGAGAACCGAAGCTATGTATGCAGCAGGAGGCCATGCGTATGTATATCTGATTTATGGCAGGTACAACCTTTTCAATGTGGTAACCAATGTGGAGGGAACACCACATGCAGTGCTTGTGCGGGCTATTGAACCAATAGATGGAATGGATACCATGCTGAACAGAAAAAAGATGTCTGCGATAAAAAAAAAATTGACCGCAGGTCCCGGACTATTGACTGAGGCACTTGGCATCAGATTGCAGCACAATGGTTGTTCTCTTCTGGGGAACAATATCTGGATTGAACAAGCACCTGATTTGCCTGAAAGCAAAATCAACGCATCACCGCGCATAGGACTTGGCAAAAAAGTATTTGAACCATATATTACCATGCCATGGCGATTTTGCATTGCCTATAATGCATGGTTAAGCAATACCTGACACTTGTCTTTTTTCGCGCGCAACCAACCTTGGGTGAAAATGGAAGTTCAATCTAACTGTGTTTGCTTCACACTTACCTTCACCGCGTTTTTATCTATTATCAAATCAAACTCTACATTCTTACCAAGATGAAAAAATTGTTAGTCATCAGTACCATGCTATGCGCATCCCTCTTGCATGCACAAATCAGGTTTACTCAAGTAACTCCCGCTACTGACCAAATCAAAATCAAAAACTTCGGAGCCTCAGATGTGGACATCTCCACCTACCGCCTGTGTGCACTATTCAACTATGCTACACTAAGCTTCGCGCCTGTGAGTATTGTTAGTGGTGACTTTCTGCTTTCGCAAAATGAAGTGGTCACCCTAACATGGCCTGGGCTGAACAATACACAAAGCGATTTAGGTCTGTACTTGCCTACTGGACTATTCACTTCTCCCGCTGCCATGGTGGACTTTATGCAATATGGAGCCGCAGGTCAGGGCCGCGAGGGTGTGGCTGATGCAGCGGGCATTTGGACAGCAGGTACATTCCTTACAGGCACAGGACCGTGGTTCTACATTGGAGATGGAAATACGACCGGTGTCACTGAATGGATGTCGCTGCCTGTCAATGTCACTTTTAGTGTGGACATGCAAGACCAAATTATTAGTCCGGATGGCGTACACATCACTGGCAGTTTCCAAGGTTGGACTCCAGGAACTACAGAAATGACAGATGTGGACATGGACAATGTTTACACCATTACGCTGTCACTTGCACAAGGTGATTATCAATACAAATTCATAAATGGTAACGATTGGCCCGGGCAAGAAATTGTACCCATGGCTTGTGGTGTGGATGATGGCTTTGGCGGTTACAACCGCGAGGTAGTTGTTTCGGCACTGCCAATCACTACTCCGCTTGTGTGTTTTGGTAGTTGCACCGTTTGTCCGCCTGATCCTGTTTACGTGGAAGTCACATTTTCTGTTGACATGAACAATCAAACCGTGAGTGGCGATGGTGTTCACCTCGCAGGTAGTTTTCAAGGCTGGGACCCGGCTGCCACCAGCATGAGCGATGGCGATGCAGATGGTATTTATACAGTAACAATATTGGTTGATGAAAATACTGACATAGAATTCAAGTATGTAAATGGCAACGCATGGGGTGCTGACGAAATAGTACCAGCTGAATGTGCCCAAAACAATAACCGATTCGCAAGCATCGGTAATGGAGATACAATGCTCGGAGTCGTCTGCTTCGCAGAGTGTGATGCGTGTCCAATTATTGTTGACCCGGTGTTTGTCGATGTTACTTTTCAAGTAAACATGCAAGACGAAACGGTGAGTGCCAATGGTGTGTATGTAACAGGAACCTTCAATGGTTGGAGCGCAACAGCCACTCCGCTTAATGATGGTGATGCTGATAACGTTTACGCTATTACAGTTCTTATAGAAGAAAACACCCAAATTGAATTCAAATACCTGAACGGTGATGATTTTGCAGGAGCAGAAACAGTGCCCGCACTTTGTGGAGTGGATGACGGTTTTGGTGGACTCAATCGCATAGCCGACATTGGTGTCATAGCCGCTGTGCTTGATACTGTTTGTTTCAGCTCATGTATGAATTGCAACGAAATAATAGTGGTGCCAACCAATATGATAACGCTGCAAGTGAATATGCAAGACCAAACTGTAAGCATGGATGGTGTTCACGTTGCCGGCAACTTTCAAGGCTGGAATCCGGCAACAACTGAAATGACAGATGTAGATATGGATGGTATTTACACTGTGACATTCGAAGCTGATGAATGGGCCAACCTCTCTTACAAATTCATCAATGGAAATGATTGGCCACAGGCAGAAGAGGTGCCTTCCACCTGCGGACTGCCTGATGGCAATGGCGGATACAACCGCATATTGGAAACAGGCAGCAACGATGTGTCGGCCAATGTGGTGTGCTTCGGAGAGTGTGATGATTGTGAACCAATCATTGAGCCCGTGATGGTAAACATCACCTTCTCAGTAAACATGCAAAACGAAACAGTGGATGCCAACGGTGTGCACATCGCAGGCAGCTTGCAGGGCTGGGATCCGGCATCAACAATGATGACTGATGTGGATATGGATGGCATTTACACTGTCACTTTAGAAGTAGAAGAAAACACCACGGTACAATATCGTTTCATCAATGGCAACGACTGGCC
>JBJXFP010000131.1:0-3160 GCA_046155615.1 Flavobacteriales bacterium
CGAACCTATCTATCACTTTTCACTTACCATACTACCCGCTGTGCAGAACAGCGATTTTTACAAAAAACTGGAAGAGAAGAACCTTGCTCCAGTGAGTGAAGAATCAGAAGACATGGCTCACAACTGAGCAGGGCGTAGCTTTACAATCCCACTGCATGGCAAATCCAATAAGACACAGCGCCTATTAATGCTGAAATAGGAATGGTGATAATCCATGCTACAAGCAACTTGCCTGTAACGCCCCACTTCACAGCGCTCACTCTTTTAGTAATACCAACACCGATAATAGAACCTGTAATGGTGTGTGTGGTAGAAACTGGAATTCCTTTTATCACCTCACCGCCTATCTTCCATGGGAACTTAAGTCCTTCGGTAAAGAAGAGTGTGATAGCACCGGCAGTTTCTGCCGCCACACCTTCGAAAGGCGTCACCTTGGTGATTTTGCTGCCCATGGTTTTCACAATTTTCCAACCGCCACTCATGGTGCCCAGTGCTATAGCTGCATAACACGATAAGGGTACCCAGCTTGGCATTTCTTTTAGTGTGCTTATTTCTCCACCGGCAATAAGAGCAACCGTGATAATACCCATTACTTTTTGTGCATCGTTGCCACCATGGCCAATACTGAATGCAGCCGATGAGAACAACTGCAAACGCTTGAAGGCCTTATTAGCGCGGCTATTGTTCATGCGGCTGAGGAAAAGTGTGAACACACCTATTACAAACACAATGAATCCAAGCAATATCCACTTGAAATTGGCGCCATGAAAAAGTACTTTAAGCCAGTAGGTCTCAAAATTGTTTTTCAGGTTTGAAGTATCGTATCTGTCTTTGGAGTCTTCCGTGATGCGATGTGTTTCGGACACTTCAAATTTCTTTTCAGCCTTAGTCAGTTTTTCTGAAAGTGCGAATGTGAGTTCTGAATTTTCACCTGGTGCTTCAGCTTTTTTCAAATAGTCAGTTCTAATGGTGTATGCCTTTCCTGTTTTGTCTTCTTCGCCATTGGCATCTTTGGCTGGCTTCACCACAGGAGCATATTCTTTCAATCCATCTTCTGTTTTGAAGGTGAGCATCTTTTTCAAATCGTCTTTGCTCATTTTTTCTTCGAATTGCAAGGTGTATGCACTGGCTCCTTTGAAATCCTTTTTGTATTCAAGCACACCGGCTACCAGGTATACAACGAGGGAAATGATAGCAAGTGAAACCAACTTCATCCACGGGCCTTTTCGAAACGAATTGAGAAACCAGACGGAAATGAGATAAGCCATAAGCATGCCCGCCATAGGTGCTACGAAGATGAATATGGCAGTAGCGATAACTATCCCTGAATTGATAGCGTCCCAGCCGAAAGCCGCAAGGAATGCTCCGGCAAATCCACCAATCAACGTGTGAGAAGATGAAGAGGGAATGCCGTAAAACCAAGTGATCAAGTTCCAAGTGATAGCAGCAATGAGTCCGCTCATGATCATAGGCAGCGGATTGTTGTTAACAGTAATGAATGCCTCTTTCACCGATTTGGCCACGGTGGTAGCCACGCTGTGATCTTTGAAGATGAAGAACGCCACAAAGTTGAAAAAAGCAGCCCACAATACTGCCTGAAATGGCGTGAGTACTTTGGTTGAAACTACAGTAGCTATTGAGTTGGCAGCATCATGAAATCCGTTGATGAAATCGAATATCAAGGCAAGCGCAATAACTGTTATGAGCAGGTAGGAGTATTCCATATTCGCGGTGTGGAGCTTATGAGTTTTTCACCAAGATTGATTCTAATGCGTTGGCCACATCCTCACATTTGTCAGTAGCTGTTTCGAGTACCGACAATATCTCCTTCTTCTTAATCATTTCTATCGCGTTGGTCTCTTCACTGAAGAGTCTGGCAATGGCCAAATCAAAAATGCTGTCGGCTTCATTTTCCAAATCATTGATGCGCACAATGGCTTCGCGCACGCGCATTGCATTTTTCATGTTGCGCAGGTTGTGCACGGCTTGATCTATCTCCATTGTTTGGCGGTGCAGCACGCTGGCTAAGCTGTGCATCACCTGATCTATGTTGCTGTGGTAGTTGTATAGCGCTATGCGCGATGCTGTGCCATTGATGTAGTCAGCCACATCATCAAGCGAGGTAGCTAAGTAGTGTATGTCTTCGCGGTCGAATGGAGTGATGAAGTTGTTGCTCAGCTCGGTGAAAATGTGGTGAGTGACATCGTCACCTACGTGTTCCAGGTCGTGTATTTCACGTACTATGCTTTCTACTTCTTTTTCATCCTTGGCATCAAGCAGCTCTTTGAACTTCACAGACATAGCCACTAAGTTGGCAGTTGATTTGGCAAAGGAGTCGAAGAATTTTCCGCTCTTCGGGGCGAACATGGTAAGTAGACGCATTGTTGGTTCTTTTGATTTTGGTGGGCAAAAGAATAGCTGTCTCAACACGTCAACCTCTCTTCTATGTTAAGCTATTGTTACGCATTCGCTGCTTAGGTCTTTTGATTCATCTCGTGCGTTAAAGCTCAGCAGTATTTGACAAAGCGCGAATTTGAACCTGCTGGACACACGAATTTTTAACGTAACATTTAGATTACACAAAGTAAATGAATGACTAACACATAGTCAATCTGAAGTGGCTCTTTTTGCAACCTCCATTTACATATTCATAACTCACAACCAACAAAATAAGTATGAAAACTGCGACACGGCTACTTCTCCTATTGGCCTTGACCTCATCTGCCATTCAATTTTCAGCTCAAACGGATTCACTTTCTACACCAAAGAAGGAAAGCAAACCATGGTACGAAAGTATTTCTATTAGGGGCTACACCCAGGTGCGCTACAACCGACTGCTGGAAACGAACCCTGATTTGAGGTGTGAGCAATGTGATCGCTCATGGGGCGATAATGGAGGATTCTTTCTCAGACGAGTTCGTGTAATCATCTATGGCCAGATTTCAGAAAGGGCATACTACTATATACAACCCGACTTAGCATCCACCGCGGGCACCACTGGGCACATTGGTCAATTGCGCGATATGTACTTTGATATTGGTATTGACAAAGACAATGAATTCCGGTTGCGACTGGGGCAGAGCAAAGTGCCGTATGGATTTGAGAACATGCAATCAAGCCAAAACAGATTGCCATTGGACCGCAATGATGCGTTGAACAG
>JBJXFP010000139.1:0-5280 GCA_046155615.1 Flavobacteriales bacterium
CTCCGCCATAAATCACTCCGGGAATGCGACCACTGATTCGCAAATCCGCTGCGCCTCTTCTTCCTACGTTCTCTCTTGGAGAACCGCTCAATGAAACTTGTTTCATGTGTTTATGGTTTTTATTGAATTAAAAAAATGAATTACGAAATAATAAAATTGGAGCTGATGCTCTTGTTCTCTATCAGGTTGTGAAGCACGCCACTGAAAAGCGGGGCAATGTTCAGCACCTTTATCTTGTCCATAGGGCGTCCTTCTTTGAGCGGTATGCTGTCGGTCACTATCAGCTCCAGCAGGGCCGATGCATCGATGCGCTCGTAGGCCTGGCTGCTGAGTACTGCGTGGGTGCAGATGGCCCGAACGGTAAGTGCTCCGTTCTCGAGCATCATCTCTGCGGCTTTGCAAAGGGTGCCTGCGGTGTCACACATATCATCTACTATCACTACGTTCTTGCCTTTCACATCGCCTATCACCGTCATGCTCTCCACCTGGTTGGCCACTTTGCGCTGCTTGTAGCTGATGGCTAAGTCGCATCCCAGCAGTTTAGCATAGGCATTGGCGCGCTTGGTACCTCCCGTGTCGGGTGCGGCCACCACCAGATTTTCTATGTGCAATTTTTCTAAGTAAGGAACGAAGATGGTGCTGGCGTACAAGTGGTCCACAGGTACTTCGAAAAAGCCCTGTATCTGCTCGGCATGCAGGTCCATGGTGATGACACGATCCACACCGGCTGCGGTGAGCAGATTGGCCACTAACTTGGCGCCTATGGCCACACGGGGTTTGTCCTTTCTGTCTTGCCGGGCCAGCCCGAAGTAGGGCATCACTGCTACTATGCGCTTGGCCGAAGCACGCTTGGCGGCATCTATTAGCAGCAGCAGTTCCATCAGGTTGTCGCTTGGCGGAAAAGTGCTTTGCACAATGATTACCTCTTTGCCACGCACGGTTTCCTCAATGCTGGGTTGAAACTCGCCATCGCTGAAGCGCTGAATGATCACATTGCCCAGCTCCACCCCAAACTCACGCGCGATTTGTTCGCCCATGTTGCGGGAGGCAGAGCCAGCAAGGATTTTTACCATTTCGTGCATTGTTCCTGATGTTCCTTTTTTTCTGGAAAAGGGCGGCAAATATAGCCGCCCTGATACACGGTGCAAAGGGGAAAGTGGGGCTGCCTGTTGTGACATTCACAAGAATGATGTGGCCCGATAGCACAGGGCTACTTGTAGTTTTACATCATTCATTTTTCAATCATGAACAGAACGCTACTCCTTTTTTCCTTACTTATTATGCACAATCCGGCAGAGGCACAGTTGTTCGACTGGGCTATTGGATTGGGCAGCACGGGCTACGACACTGTTGAGTCCATTGATACCGACAATGCTGGCAACATCTATGTGGCGGGCCGTTTTGAAAACACGATGGATGCCGATCCGGGTGATGGTGTTTCTGACCTTGTTTCATTGGGCAGCTATGATGTGTACGTGGCCAAGTATTCACTGGCAGGGGCGCTCATCTGGGCGCTATCAGTGGGAGGGCCGCAAACACAATATCCTTCTGAGGTTGTCTTTTACAACAATGCACTTTATATCACCGGAGCTTTTCGGAATACGGTGGACTTTGACCCCGGCCCGGCTGCCGATCCCATCACCTCTGCGGGTGACGAAGACATTTTTCTTATGAAGCTCACTAATGACGGTGGTTACCTCTGGACTAAGACTGTCGGTGGCGCGGGCGAAGATCATCCCGATGGTCTATCATTAGACAACGATGGCAATATGATCCTGTGCGGACTCTACTCGGGCACGGTGGATTTTGATCCCAACGCAGGCACTTCTAATCTTACCTCCAGCGGCAGTCAGGATTGTTTTCTGATGAAGCTGGATGCTACGGGTACGCTGGAGTGGGCATACAGCATCGGCACTCCGGAGGGCGAATTTTGCTACGATGTGGAGACAGATGCCGCAGGAAATGTTTTTGCCTGCGGACTGTTTTACGGCACACTCGATTTTGAACCCGGCCCGGGCAGTTTCCCGCTTGTTGCAGGCAACAATTACAGCCAGTGTTTCCTGCTGAAATGGACTACCGATGGTGTCTTCGCTTGGGCCGGCATGTTTGGCGGAAGCCAGTCGGACAGCGCTTATGATTTGACCATTGATGACACAGGCGCTGTTATCGTCACGGGATATTTTAATGGCAATGGCGATTTTGATCCGGGAGCGGGTGTCTTCACCTTGCTCACGGAGTCCAGTCTTTTTTATGCCGATTTATTCATTCTTAAACTGATGAACGATGGCACTTTCGACTGGGCGCTGGGCATAGGGGTGAATGGAAGCCTGCAAACGGGCTATGCCGTGGATACTAAGAGCAACGGGAACATCTGCGTGACAGGGATGTACGATGCTGCGGTGGATTTCGACCCGGGGGCCGGTGTTAATACCCTTACTAACTATGGCATCGGTGATGCATTTATTCTTGAGTTAAATGAACAGGGCGATTTTCTTTATGCAGGGCATGTGGGCGGCAGTCAGGGCGATTTTGGCAGTGCCATCGTTTACACCACCGGGGGTATGGTGGCAGGAGGATCTTTTTCATGGTCGGGGGTGGACTTAGATCCGGGTGACGATACTTTTTTAGTCACCTCAACCTCTTTTAGTAATGATGGTTTTGTCATCGGCCTGTCCTCTTCAGAAGAATGTACCACGGAGACTTGCGCAGGCGACTTTGATGCCGACAGCGTGATTGGTGTTATGGACCTGATGGCCTTCATTGCCGCTTACCAATGCAACAGCAACTGCTGCCCCTACGACCTGACCAATGACGGGCTGGTAAGCGTGACTGACCTTATTAGCTTCATAGGGCTGTTTGGGAGCATTTGTCCTTAGTATGTGATGGGGTTAATGGGGGGCATCCGCTCACCTCTCGCGCACCACAAACCACAAGCCCTTGTCCAGGTCTTCGGACACTTCATACAAGTGGCCATTGTCATGGCTGATGCGGGTACACAGGTCGCGCAGATTGCGGCTCCGGGGGTTGTATTCCTGCGGATAAATCTTGACCACCTCGCCTACCTCAAGGTCTTCTATCAGTAGCCGGATGGGGTGCTTGCGTCTGCGGTGTTTGCGCAGTCTCAGGTTTTGCAATTCTTCAGGGTTTACTTTTTGGCTTAGCATGTTGAGGTAAATAGTTTGTTTTTTAGTAACGAGTTACAAATTTGGCTGCCGTGCCCTCATTTCGGTACGGGTTCAGAGGGCTTTTCTTTGAAATTTTATTAACTTGTTCTCCACATGCGTTAGTTGCGCTTATGCGTTGTTAACTGGTGCTTAGCTGGTGCTCACTGGTGCTTAACTGGTTCTTATGTGGTTCTCAACTTGCGTTAGTGGTGCTTCAAAGGGTGCTTAATGCGCTTCAACGGGTTCCAGTGGTACTTCAATGGGTACCAGTAGTCTTTAGAATGCAATTGATGCGCCCACTGGTGCTATTGGTGCTTAGTGCAATTGTATTCCAGCCCACCCAAATTGTTCATTTCTAAAGGCTTCAGAATTTGGAATTGCCTCGTGCATGGCGGTAGGTTTCGGTCAGTTAAGCCCCAGAGAGGGGTCACAATTCAAACAAATTATTCACCTAAAAAAAGTAAAACAATGGCACAAAACACAGTTCAGAATTTCAACATGACATTCAACCTGCTCACTGAGCGGGCGCGCACACAGCATCAGAATGCGGGACAGGACTTAGCCCTCTTCACCGTGCGCTTTCCGTGGTTAACACAATCCTGGCTGGATGATTACTTAGCAGACATCGATGAGGCAGACAACTACCCCAGCGATGATGATCTGGTGACAGGCCTCACTGTGCTAACCTACGACCTGGGCGAAACCCATAAAGCAAGCCGCCTGGCGCTGAATGTGGTAGATGCTTATGCCACCATCATGTGGCCTAAGGAAAAGGTGCTCCAGCGCCAATTTGGACAGGACCGCTGGCAGAAGGCTTATGGCAACAGCACCTTGCTCAATGATGTGCTGCGCTTTGCCTTCAACAGGTGCAGCATTGCCACCATCAAAGCCGACCTCTTCAGCAAAGGCATGGCGCAGGGCGATATAGATGTGCTTAACAGCTTAGCCAATGAGATAACCAATAAAAACATGCTGCAGGAAGAGGCCAAGACTGACCGCAAGATAAGCACCCGCACACGCCTGCTGCTGCACAACGGGGTGCACGAGAAGATGGCACTGGTAGCCGTGTGCAGCACGGCGGTATGGCCCGACAATGCGGAGAAACAGGAGCAGTATCAGGTATATCCTACGGGCCATGGCAGCCCCACTACCAACCTGAACCTCACCATCATTCGCAATGGAGCGGCACTGCCCGACACACAGGTAACACTCACCAACACGGCACTGGCTACCCAAACTACTGATGCCAATGGCATAGCAAGCTTCAGCAGTGTGGACTTGCCCGAATTTGTGGATGTGCTGGTGGACAACCTGGGCACAGTGTGGAACCGCCCCGCCCTGCCGGTCAACATGGGGGTGATCAACAATGTGGTGATCAACTTGAACGAGTTGTAGGCGGATACTTATATATAGGTAGGTAACGAAAACCGCCCCCTGCTGGACAGCCCCCCCCCGTCCAGCAGGGGGCGGTTTTTTTCATTTGGAAAAATGGGAAACCTGTATATGTTTGTTCTGCTTAGACCTTATTGACAATCCGTTGACTAATACAACTTCCAATGAAAATGAGGAGTTTGAGGGGGTCGCTGAAAGTGCAACCTCCTATGGCCATGGAAGTGTGAACCATGGAACAGAATACAATCTCCCTTTGTCAAACTCCTATGAAGAAAAAAGTGAACCCCGGAGAATCAAACCTTCGCAAAACCAGCAGATTTGTGTTGGATATGCGAAGGTTTTGTTGGGGGAGTTTCGCGTATTTGAATGTTAGCTGCAACTCTATGGCGACAGTGCAACCTTGAACATTGGAGCTTTGAACGAACAGTTTTTTGACAACTTGGATAACAACCGACACAGCTTCTAAAGCCACCGCAAAATAATTTTATTAAAAAAGCCCACCCACAAAAAAGTTTAGCCACCGCACAAAACACACTTTCATTTTTTTGCCACACACAAAAGCCACCCCGAAAAAAAATGAAAGAGTGTTTTCGCCAACGCTTTGTTCAGTTCACAGGTTGTTGAAAACTTTCGTGGACATTATTTGTCCATCATAAAATTAGTTCTTTACCTTTGGACAAAATTAGTCCATGATGGCAACGACAAAAAGTAGTGTAACAACATT
>JBJXFP010000152.1:0-15287 GCA_046155615.1 Flavobacteriales bacterium
TCTATTGGAGTGTTGATAGGAGGATTGCCTGCTGCCCGAATGGGAGATACCACTGCACATGGTGGAACCATAACAGTGGGCCTTCCAACTGTGCTTATTGGAGATGTAAGTCCTGGAGCAATTGCCTCAGCCATTTCAGTAATGCCCGCTGCTGTAATTGGTGCAGTGCTGAATGCACTGCCACCAGAAGTTTCAAAACAGGTGGCGCAGGGAGTGGCGCTTGCCAATGCTGCTGCCGGAGGTACTCCTTTTTGTGAGGTATGTGCGAGAATGGCTGCGGCACAATCTGCTTGAATACATGCTGACAATTTCCAAGAATCAATATGCAAAAATTGAAATCGCTTTGAGGCGATCTTTTGTAGATCGTCTTGTTGAACGATCTCGTTTAGAATATTCGGTTAAGAGTGCAGCAATGAATAATGAAGAACTTGAAATACATTTGAATGAAATGATTAACAAGGCAACGAATTATGACATAGCACATGAAAATTATGTGTCGCTATACATAGATTGGACATGGAAGTATGGAAAGAATTTTGAAAATTATGCTCTGATGAAAAATGTTAAGCACTTTCTTGAGGATAACATCACACCGTTAGAAGTGAAGTTACCTGACATTGTCAGAGAACTTTCAAAACTCAAATGGAATTGAGTTATGGATTCAGGACAAGGTGGTGGTGCATCTGGATCTGGTGGAGGGTTACCTCAACCGGGACAAGCGGTTGCTCATGCGAATCAACCATGTCCGTTGGCTTTAGATTTGATCAAAGACAGTAATCCCGATTTCAGACTTTCTGATGTAAACGCAGAAGCAGTAGTTCATAATAGTTTAGGAATAGTTCCAGCAGGTTTTGAGATTCAAGAGGACAGTATAGCCGGTCCTGGTGGGCCAGGCGCTGATGTAAAATTTAAAAACGCTGAAGGCAAAGTGTTTGGTGTGGAGGTAAAGTGCGTTGCCAAAGAGCGCGATATTGACGGGCAATTGAGTCATGCTGCGCAAGACCAAGCACCTGGTGGGGCGGTTGTAATTCAGGTTCCAGCAGGTACAGATGTTTCTAAGGTGCTTCCAAAATTTTGGGGCAATAGAAAAAATGTTACTGCAAATCCTGAAGACCCAGCCAATAAAGCCAAACTTGATAATTACTCATCTACAACGGTAACGATTGTTGATGATACTGGTAAGGTACTAGTGCCAACTCAACCCATTTACCAACCGAAAAAATAATAAGAATGACAAGATATGCCCTCACTTCGCCAAAATGTAGAGAATATTTATTTCTAGGAAAGGTTACGGCCAATAAAGAAAGGCCCTTCGAAGGACCTAAGTACTTCGCTTTTGATGATTTCTATTTATTACCTGATGAACTTTATTCATTATTAGTTGAACGCTATTGCAAGAAATGTGACTATCACATTTCGTATCAAACATTAGAAGAACTTTCAGATTTAGCAGAATACAGAGAAGAAGATCACTATGGCCCTGAGATTGGAGGCGAGCGGGATTTTGATATAAGTCTTAAGGAATATCTTCCTGAATTGAACGATTTAAAGGTAATAGAACAAATAAAAAATGCAGGTTTGAAAAGCATTGAATGACCATGATGACCTATCAGATGCATATTCTCATTGATGGAGCCCGCACCGAATCCAATCTCATACCTTTACTATCAGTTAATCCAAACAACGCATCCTTGTACAAAGGCCGCTCCGAAGAAGCCCTCTCCGACTTCGCCCCCTACCTCTTCACTCTCGAACCCAAAACCGATTTTAGCAAATTCTATTTCGAAAAAGGCTGGGGCGATGCCTGGGGAATTCTTGTTCAATCCAATTCAACTTTCGATGACCTCTACAAACACTTCCGCAAATTCCTCATTGTAAAAACCGAAGAAGGAAAAGAACTCTACTTCCGTTTTTATGATCCGAGAGTGTTGCGCATTTTTCTTCCTACTTGCGATAAGCAGCAGCTCATAGAGTTTTTTGGCCCCGTAAAACAATACATCTTGGAAGATGAAGATGCACAATTTGCTATTCGCTTTTGGTTGGAGAACGGAGAATTGCGCAACGAACGCATTCATGTTAGAGATTGGAACATGTATGAAAAGTCAGTTGTGGATTTGAATAAACCAATCAAACCCGTTGCCATCACAAATCAACCGGGTGATGATATCAAAAAGACAATAACCGGAAGTTCCTGGATTGATTGAAAAACAGACGTGGAAAAAATCATATACATATTCGCATCACATACAGCATCAGATTCTGAATTTGATTATGTACTGCGTGATGACCGTTCCATTCCCGCATCGCAATTGGAGCGCATAAGAATTTTGGATTCGATGGATGTGAGAACTATGGCAGCACGCATACTGAGCGCGTTGGGAACAGGTAATACCATCAAAAAATTGGTAGTGCTTTGCCATGGCAATGCCGGTGCTGCGCTTATCGGCACTCAGATAAACGCAAGCTCTGTTGGCAGCTTAAGTCCTTTGCGTGGTCGGTTTTCACCGGTGAATGATGGTGTGTTGCTTGCAGGCTGTAACATCGCTTCGGGAACATCAGTTGCCATGTCACCTATGATGTTTCTTTCGCCAGCCTCGTGCGCTGATGATGAAGGTGGCAGAGAATTTACCGAAGCCATGCTTGGTACTTGGCGTTCGCCATCAGAAAGACGAAGCGGCATGTCGCCCGGATTTATCGGTTTGAATTTTTTGAGATTATTCGCCAGCACTGTTGGTGTTCCAGTTGTCGCATCCATAGATACACAGCTTGGAGGCGTTTCCATGTCTGCCGGACGCAGGGTGGATACTACGGGATTCGAAGGAAGGCGCGTTACGGTTTTTCCTGATGGCACCGTGTCAGAAGTTGAACATGGCATGAGCTATACTGAATCGCGTTACGAATACTGCCATCCGGATAGTTGAGATGGTCAGTGTGCCTGCATGTGAAAATGCGGTGGCTTATTTTCCTCAATGAAAGACTTCACACAGGGCTGCGCCACACGTTTGAACAAGCGCTTCACTCTACCTTCCATATCGGTACTTCGAACATCAAATGCTTTGGAGTACAGATGCGCTGAAATGAATTTTCCTGCTTTCACCTGGGCAGTTATTTCATCTTCCATTGCTTTGATAGTCTGCTCTTCGGTGTTCCCTGCTTTTACACTTTTGTCATGAGCATTTACTATGTTCTTGATGTTCGCACCATACCCGTACAGTTTCAATACATCATCACCCAGTTTCAACTTGGTGTGTAATGCCTTTGCCTGTGTGTTTGGAGTTCTTATGCCGGAAGTCACAACAATTCTTCTACCTGAGTTGCAGTAAAATCGTGTGGCAATTGCATCAATTACTCTTTCCACTCCATCACCAAGTATTACCGATTTGTCTTTGATTGAATAGTATGTGCCTGCATAGGCTTGCAGTCTCCGCATGGTGCTGCCTCCGGGTACAATGTTGCCCGAAGGTCGTTGCGCTCCTTCGTAGTTCTGCTGGAAATATTCGATGGCCTGTTGTGTTGGCTTGTCAAACAAACCGGTCACATTAAAACTCCCGTGTCCTGTAAATGCGTTATTCAACAACCTCTGCACTACGCGCACATCGTATTCATCGTTGAAGCCATTGCGACCAACTGATCGGATGATAATGGTAGGAATAGGCATAGCGTTAATCGAGTGGTTATTCAGATATCAAAAATGCAATTCACTTATTTGTATCAAATAAACATCAGTCCAGAAAAACTTAGCGCTGAAACAAAGAAGCCGCGCGAAATAATCCGAACGGCTCTCCTTCAGTTGGTTCAATTTTCTTAGTTCAAAGCAACCCGTTTGAAGTCTGTCACCGTCAAATCTTTGTCGGCAGTCTTCAGGTATTGCGCTACAGAAAGTTTGCTGTCTTTGATAAACTCCTGATTCAGCAAAGTGCTCTCTTTGTAGAATTTGTTCAATCGGCCAAGTGCAATTTTTTCAGCCATTTCAGTAGGCTTGCCTTCGTTGATGGCTTGCTCTTTTCCAATTTCAATTTCTTTTTGCTTCACCTCCTCGGGCACTGAACTTTCGTCAACCGATACAGGTGCCATCGCAGCTACTTGCATGGCCACATCCTTAGCCATATCGTCAGCGGTTGCCTTGTTGAAACCAACCACTGCGGCCAGTTTGTTGCCGGGGTGGTTGTATGCATACACCTGCTCTGCACTCACCACACTGTAGTGGCTCAGTTCTATCTTCTCACCTATTTTACCTATCTCCTCCGTTATCTTGTCACTTACCGTAAGCTCAGTACCGCTATAATTCAGCGCTTTCAAAGCTTCAAGTGAAGCCGGTTTGTTGCTGATGGCAACATCCAGAATGTGGTTGGCGACTACGCCAAAGTTTTCATTTTTGGCTACGAAATCTGTTTCGCAATTCAAAACTATCATCACCCCTCGTTTGCCGCCATCCGTTAGTTTGGCTATAACCAAACCTTCGCTGGCCTCACGGTCGCTACGGTTGGCGGCCACTTTTTGGCCTTTCTTGCGAAGTATGTCAATAGCGGCATCAAAGTCTCCGCTTGCTTCTACAAGCGCATTTTTGCAGTCCATCATGCCTGCACCCGTTATGGTGCGGAGTTTATTTACGTCTGCTGCAGTTATGTTCATGTTGTCTTTTGTTGAGTTGTTTCTTGAAAAAATATGGTTGGATAAATCCGAAAATTTTATCCGTTATTTCTCAATCAGATTGTTATTCCTCAGCAGGTTTTCTTGAACCACGAGGTCTGCGACCGGGCTTAGCTGTGTCTGGCGCAGCGGCTTTAGATTCTGCCGGGGCTTCATTTTCATTTTTGTCTTTGTCAGTCTTCCGTTCCGACAAACCTTCTGCTATTGACTCTATCACTATGTCTAATATTTTTCCAATGCTCTTGGTAGCATCATCATTAGATGGAATGGCGAAGTCAACCTTGCGCGGATCGCTGTTGGTGTCCACCATGGCAAACACCGGGATGCCAAGTCGTCTTGCTTCTGCCACGGCAATGTTTTCCTTCATGATGTCAACCACGAATACTGCAGCCGGTACACGATTCATATCAGCAATAGACCCCAGGTTCTTATTCATTTTCTGATAAGTGCGGGTCAGTTGGAGGCGCTCACGCTTGCTCAGCGTGGCAGCAGTTCCATCCGTCTCCATCTTTTCGATACCCGCCATTTTGCGCACAGCTTTGCGGATGGTAACGAAGTTGGTAAGCATACCACCGGGCCAGCGCTCAGTCACGAAGGGCATACCTATAGCACCTACTTTTTCTGATACGATGTCTTTTGCTTGTTTCTTCGTAGCTACAAAGAGGATTTTCTTGCCGGACTTTGCGATTTGTTTCATCGCATTGGCGGCTTCTTCAAGCTTCACCACTGTTTTGTTCAGGTCTATGATGTGTATTCCTTTCTTTTCATCATAGATGTAGGGAGCCATGTTAGGGTTCCACTTGCGGCTGAGGTGACCAAAGTGCACACCTGCATCCAGTAATTCGTCAAAAGTTACTTTTGCCATTGTTTGATTATTTGTTTGTCCCTGCTCTCTGGCAGGGGTTTCTTGTTTACTTTCTCTAATTGTTCAACTCCCAATTGGTAGCGCTGCGATTCTGAATTCTATTGATTCCAAAACGACTTTTGGTTTCCCAAAAAGTACTGGCTTTCGCCACACAGCAGTCCAAAGGAATTTGGATACTAAACAAGCCCTTCCATATAAATAAAGTTCTGCAAAAGCGATTAACGCTTAGAGAACTGGAAGCGCTTACGAGCCTTCTTCTGACCGAACTTTTTGCGCTCCACCATGCGGGGGTCGCGCGTTGTAAGTCCCTCAGCACGAAGCATCGGTTTCCACTCAGGGTTTATTTCTATCAAAGCTTTACCAATGGCCAGACGTAACGCTTCTGCTTGTCCGGTAGTTCCGCCTCCGTCAAGGTTGGCTTTCACATCGTACTTGCCTTCGTTGCCCGTCACCTTGAAACTCTGGTGTACTTTGTACTGTAATACCAGTGTAGGGAAATAATCTTTGTAGTCTCTGCCATTGATGGTAACGTTTCCGCTTCCCTCGCTCAGGTACACACGTGCTACTGCATTTTTTCTGCGTCCTGAAGTATTGGTTATGTTGTTTGCCATTGTAGTAGTCTCGCTCTTATCGGGTGATGGTGTGTGCTTGTGGCTGCTGCGCTGCCTGCTCATGGTTGGCACCTGAATATACATGCAGGTTGCGATAGATGGCGCGGCCCAGTCTGTTCTTAGGTAACATACCACGCACTCCCATTTCAATCATTGCGGTCGGGTGCTTGGCCATCATTTCCTTTGGGGTTGCAAAGCGCTGCCCGCCAGGATAGCCAGTGTAGCGTATGTATTGTTTTTCATCCCACTTCTTGCCGGTCAGTTTTACCTTCTCTGCATTTACCACCACCACATTGTCGCCACAGTCAGCATGCGGGGTGAAGTTGGTTTTGTGTTTGCCGCGAAGCAGGTGTGCAATTTCGCTGCACACACGGCCCAGGGTTTGGCCATCAGCATCCACGAGCAGCCATTGTTTGTTGGCTGTCTCCTTGTTGCCTGAAACGGTTTTGTAGCTAAGAAACTCCATTACTATTGATTTCTAACGCTTTTCATTTTTGAAAAACGGGTGGCGAAAATAGAATCATTTTATAGTTGTGCAAGCACTTTTCAACATTTTACCTGAGAAAAACCCTGAATCCTTCATCAGACAAGCTATTCAGTATGGCGAACGCTTGGTATATAAATGTGGAAATTTTCCTGATTCATGCAATTCGGATGCTTTCAACACTTTTGGCTGTGTCTCTTTTGTGCATCGCCTCACGTTACTCCACTATCAATAAGTTTGGTGCACGATAGATGCAACACAGACCTCTTTACATATATGTCATTCTGACCTTGGTCTTTGCAGCTACTGCAATGCGCAATGCAGCCCAAACGTATGTAGGGCAGACCTACCAACGCAAAGATGGGCTTATCAGCCAGAATGTGAATTGTGTGGCGCAGGACAAGCAGGGCTATCTGTGGTTTGGAACTGATGAGGGTGTAAGCCGTTTTGATGGCAAGCGATTTCAAAACTTCACTACCGATGACGGTCTTTGTGACAACGAGGTGCTGGGCATAGCAGCAGACAGCGCAGGCCACATTTGGTTTCTCTCAGTCTCTGGATGCATCGCTTTTTTTTATGAAGATAAATTCTTTAATGCCTCCAACACTGCATCACTCAAGGTGTATTGGAATACGCTGGGTGCAGTGCACTTTGCAGAAGACAGCATGGGGAATATTTGTATCAGCGGCTTTAGTGATCAAGTGTTAGTGATAACACCTGAATTGAAGGTACATGCCCTGCAAGTCAGCCATCACAGTTTTGACCATCCGGTTTTTACATTTACCCAAGATGATAGGATACAAGTAGTGCAGGGTACTGATGTGCTCACCTTGATGCTTGATGAATATGGGAAAACATTTAGTCATGCCTCTCACTATTACATGGGTGAACTCTTTCATGGAGAATTGGTAGGTGATGGGTTTCTGTTCATTGCACCCCAAGGCATAGTTCGTACTGAAGGTGTTGGGCTTAGCACCATTGTCAGCGCGGACAGCTTACCTGTGGATTTTACTAAAGGAAAAATTCATTCCGGGGAAAACGCCTCCTTCTGGCTTACTACACAGCAGGAGGGCTGTCTCTACTGGCAGTATACAGACAGCGGCTATGTAAAAAGCGAACCCACATACAACAGGGGATGGATAACTGATGTGCTTTGCGACCGCGATGGCAACCATTGGTACTGCACACGAGGCGATGGTGTGAGAAGAGTTACACCTACACCTCACATTTTTCTCAACAGATTGGGCAACAACGAAGCTGGCCTTTGCCTGGTCAAAGACCTCGATGGCCACGTGTGGGCAGGCACCAACAAAGGCATGGTGTATCAATTTGTGGACGACTACTTAGCTATGGTGTTGCAAATGACCAACCGCCTAAGCGATAAGAGCGTAAAGAATTTTGTCTTCGACCAAAGTGGCAATCTCTGGTGCGCCAGCCTGGAGGGCATCTACCGATTTAGCAATACAATGGGTTTTTGGAATCCTGCACCAATAAACATCACTTCTATAAATGACCTCAGGAATATATGTCTGTCTCCATCCAATGAAGTATTGTTCAGTGATATGAGCATTGTTGGCCTTTTGAGTATTGCTCCCAATGGCACAACCCAAATTGACACCTTGCTAAAGCCTGCCCAACGTGTGTATCATCCATTTGTGGATTCCAAGGGGCGGTTCTATTTCGATCAGGGTGATGGTTTGTATTGGATCAAAAATGGAAACGCAGAACATGTGCTTGCCAACCATGCAGGCTTCGGAAGTAAAATCTCGAACATTACCGAAACCGATGATGGATACCTTGTAGTGTCCACTTATGGCAGTGGTATTCTTTTTTTGAAAGATGGACAGTTAGTCAGGAGTCTTGATAAGTCGAATGGCCTGAGCACCAACCAGTGCAAAGCAGTCTATGTAGAAGCAAATTGGCACTATGCCGCTACCAACGAAGGATTATTTGTGTACCAATTCAGCAATGGTGGTGCTGATGTAGCATACAGCATCACTACTGCTCACGGGCTTCCTACCAACAACATCAACGATGTAGTGGTGACAGCCAACAAATTTTACCTTGCCACCACCGAAGGTGTAATAATGGTGGACAGAAACATTGGTTCTTCTATGGCATTGCCGCCACCACTCCACTGGTCATCATTCATTACGGCAGATAAGCAAGTGCCTATTGCCAACTTGGATCAGGTGAAGTTCACCAACAGTCTTACCCGCATTGCGTTCAACGCCATAAGCTTCGACAGGCCCAATGAACTGAGGTACGAATACAAACTGCATAGCGCTGATAGTCTTTGGATACAAGCTGAAAGTAATGTGCTTGAGTTTTTGGCTTTGCCTGCGGGCGATTACAACCTGATGGTGCGGGCGCGCAAATTCAACAGCGATTGGAGTCAGCCCATTGTGCTCCCATTCCATGTGCTACCGCCATACTACGCTACCGCCTGGTTCCGTGTACTTGCATTCATGGTGCTCAGCAGTATTGTTCTTTTCATTTATCGTTTCTATACCAACCGCAGCTACGAGCGCAAACTTGCCGTATTGCAACGTGAACAAGCTGTGCTGAGTGAACGCAACCGCATAGCTCTGGAGATGCACGATGATCTTGGAAGCGAGTTGAGCAACATCGTGATACTCACAAAAATTGCCGGAACTAAACTTGGGCTTAGTGGTGAGCAGACGCGGCCTATTGCTGAAATAGATCGTGCTGCTACCAACACCAGCCGTAAGATGAATGAGATCATCTGGGCGCTTAATCCTGCCAACGACAAATTAGAAAACTTAGTAGCCTATCTGCAACGCTTTGCGAACGACTTTTTAGAATTGCACGACATGGGTGGTAATGTGGATGTCCCCTCGGCATTGCCCGATGTGGAGGTGCAGGCCCAGCGCAGACGCAACATTTTCTTAGTTGTAAAAGAAGCTTTTCACAACATACACAAACATGCTAACGCAAACAGCGCTGATCTGCACATAGCATGGCACGAGCATACTTTGAGAATAGAGATAAAAGACAATGGCCGCGGATTTACTGAAACCGAACTGAAGCGTGTGGGCAACGGCCTGAAGAGCATGCGCAAACGCGCACTTGATGCTGGTGGTGTGCTTGAAATAAATTCAAATGCCGGGCAGGGCGCACAACTGAATCTTGTGGTGCAGTTTTGAAAGTGGAATAGAAAATCTTAGAAACAACTTTCTATCACCCTACTGATGAGCTCTGTTTTACTCATGCCCATTGCAGCAGCTTGTTGCGGTATGATGCTTGCTTCTGAAAAACCGGGCACCGTGTTCACTTCCACTACAAAAACTTCTTCGCCTTTTATCAGATAGTCAATGCGAATCATACCGCGGCAATCCAGCTTCTTGTATATGTCTTCGCTCATCTGCTGTATGTGCAGTGTTGTTTTTTCATCCAGTTCGGCAGGTGTTATTTCTTCCGATGCGCCCTGGTATTTTGCTTCGTAGTCGAAGAATTCTTTCTTGGATTTTATTTCAGTAATAGGCAGTGCAGTCACCATTCCATTTATCACAATCACCCCGTTGGTCACCTCTCTTCCATTCACAAATTCTTCGATGATGACATGGTCGTCTTCTTTAAACGCTTTGTCTAAAGCTATGTGTAACGACTCCACCTCATTCACCCGCGAAGTGCCAATGCTGCTGCCTCCGCAATTTGGTTTTACAAAGCATGGCAAACCCAGCGACTGAACAATAAATGAAATGCTATAGGCTTCATCACTTTTGAGTGTCATGCTTTTGGCCACAGTGTAGCCCATGCTGCCAAGCGTACGCGTAGTACTTTTCTTGTTGAATGTAAGAGCCATGTTACCCACATTGCCTGTGGTGCAGGGCAAGCCAATCATTTCGAAATAACCTTGCATCAGTCCGTCTTCGCCCGGGGTGCCATGCACTATCATGAACACGCCATCAAATGTTTTTCCCGCTACGCTGAAGTTGTTCTTGTCCACCTCTATTTCTTCTCCTCCTACTTCAGCATACCAACGCTCACGGGTGATAACAATTTTGGTGGCCTCGTGTTTCGATTTGTCTATGTTCCTCATCACCATATCGGCACTGCGCATACTCACCACGCTTTCGCCACTGTATCCACCACACACTACTGCTATTTTTTTCATGGGTCTGTTCTCTTTTTGGTAGGCAAAAAAATTCTATAGGGCGCAAGTAGCTATGAAATGTGTGTTGCTGAAGCAACATTTAGTCAGAGGTATGATGTTGAAAATTCGCAGCACGCGAAAAATAATTTGCAACCGGAAAACAATTCAACTCAAACCAGCCTACGTTTGATGTTCATTTAATTCAAAAACCTTAATACAATTCTTGTAAAATGAAAACAACAGCAATCAGCAATCAGCAATCAGCTATCAGCAATCAGCGAGCTACGAGTAAAATTTCTAAACTGAGCAAGCTACATTTTCTACTTGTTATTTTTACTTTCATCAGCACTACCTCCTTTGCCCAACAATGGGATCTAACCGGTAACATTGATGCGGGCAACGGCCTGCTTCTGGGCACCAACGATGCTTATCCGCTCAACATCATGGCCAACGCACACAAGCACATTACAATATTACCTACCCAAACTACGATGGTCGGGTTTGGCACTGAAACACCCAACACCAACCTGCATATACACAGCAACGGTTATGTATATATCAACGACAAAGGCCAGCCTATACAAGAGCCGGGCACTTTTGGATCTTCCATCCACCTTACCACTACTTTGTCGGGTGAAGAACCTACCGATGGTTTCAGACTTGGCGTTTATAACAACACCTGCTTCCTCACCAGCGAAGACAACATGAACTTTACGCTGAACAATGGTGAATCGAACATGAACATAAAATCCAACGGCACTATCAACTTTTTTGGAAGTGACTTACCGGTGGGTGGCCGCTTGAATGTGACTACCACTGAAGGAACCAATGGACTCTGCATAAAAAAACAAGAAAGCAATACCAATGGTTATGGCATTAGGATTTGGACGGGTAGTGCCACCATGAATGCTTTTGAAGTAAAACAAAGCAGTGCCCGCGTATTTGTAGTAAAACAAAACGGCCAAACCGGAATAGGCACCGATACCCCCGATGCCAACTACATGCTGGATGTAGCCGGAAAAATGCGCGCCTGCGAAGTGCGTGTAAACAACCCTGGCTGGTGCGACTATGTATTTGCAGATGACTACGAACTGATGCCTTTGGCCCAGTTGGGCGCATACATATCCGCCAACAAACACCTGCCCGAAATGCCAAGCGCAGCCGAAGTGGAAGCCGAAGGCGGTTTTGATGTGGCACTTATGAGCACCGCACTTTTGAAACGCGCAGAAGAGAATACACTATATATAATAGCGTTGGAAGAGAAGACCAATGAACTGGAAAAGCAATTGGCGGGGCAAAAGACAAACCTCAAAGCCGTAGTGCAAGAAATTGAAACTGCCAAGGCCGAAGCTGCACAAGCCAAATCAGATAAACAGGCTGCTAATGAAAAAGCGGAGGTTTTGGAAAAGCGCATTGCTGCATTGGAGCAAAAGATGAATGACCTTTTGTTGTCTTCTGAAAAGAAATAATCTTGCTAAAAACTATTCATCATGAATAAGCAATTTCTCTTATTCCTATTTGCGGTTGTTGCATTATGCCTTGCACAATGCAAACACGAATGCGATGACCCAACAGATCCAGAGTGTCCAAACTACAGGCTGCCTCTTGACCCATGTGCTGACACTCATCCGGTAAGTGCAAGCTTCACCATATCTCAATATGCAGGGCCAGGAAATGATGGTCTTTATATAGAAACTCAGTACCATGTAACGGCAAATAAATTAGTCAAGCTGCATGCGAATGAGGAAGAAGCTTTTACTTACAAATGGATAATAGGTGCCGACACCATTTACTCTCAGGAATACACTTTTCAATTCTCGACTGACTTCTATGACCAAATAATTGCTTTGAAATTAATTATATATAAGGAACCTGATACCGAATGCTGGCCGGATGACAATGGCAGGGATACACTAATAAGGCACGTACATGTCCAACCAGCTTGCACTGCTTCAATCCTGGGATTGTACTACGGAGCATGGGAAGACGCTCCCCAAGATTCATTCTACATCAGTTTCAGGGTATTTGATAGCGAACAATTTCCAGGGGTGGATTGCAGCGCGGTGATGGGGAGAGGCTTGAATGGGGACTTCAACGATTCGTGCCGAGTACAAATTGGTGGAAACACAAATAATTATGTGCGTATAGCAAATGATGACTGCTCATATCACGTGATGGGCGACCCATGGGGTGAGTTTTATCTCTATCCGGAAGAGAACAGAATTTATGCAGATTATTATTTTTCTATTGAGGTAGATGGGTCACCGGAACAACAATTCAAAAAATTCAACGGACGAAAAATTTACTAAAAAACGAACAGCATGAAAAAACATATCATATCTATATTCTTCATAGCATTGAGCTGTCATGCCATTGCTCAAATAGTAGATGTATGTCTGCCCGCAGGCATATCTACCAATCCGGCAGCACCTGTCAACCCTAATTATCTGCCTGACCCTGCTTTCGAAAATCATTTCGAATGGTTCGGTAGCGAAAACGGTTCTCTCTACATATATGACTTATTTGAGATGAGCCAATATGGCAATATAGAAGCCATGCAACATCCGTATAGCCTGCAAAATCAATCCTATCAGCACCTCACATTGGATGTTGACTTAGAAGATTTAGACATGTATCCGGAGGATGGATGGGAACTGTTGTCTGTAAATCTCGGTAAATATCCCGATGGCACATTGTATTCTGAACACAATCCACCTTCGGTGAGCTGCAATAGTCGGATACCCTATTTGTTACTCTACAACAAGTACCGTGGCATCATCCGATTGTTCAGCAATTACTTCACTGAGGAGACATACAAAACTGCAAGAATTACTTTGTCCTTCCCTGAACCAGACTTCGGATTTGAACAAGTCACTTCTGGTCTGCTGCGATTGTATTCAGGAGTTGACGTGCCATTGAGCCAACCCACTGATGTAACAACTGTAACTAGCATTGTCAAATTTCCTAATGTGGACACCCATTGGTTTTATTGCGATTTTCAAGTGGCCTTCGACCCTTGCACTTGTCATTATCCCACCTATCTCAACTTTGACATTACCATGGTAGATGTTGCACAACTTGAAATGGCATCCAGAACCATTACCGCCAATATCGAGCTTGTGAACAGCAATGGTGATGTGAATGTGGACGCCAATTTTCTTCCCGGCATCAATTACGAAGGCTCAACAGAAAACAGGGGTATGGCTATATACTACACCATACAACAAATGGTGGAAGACTATAACACAGAGGTGATGGCAACTATTCAGAAAAATCTCCTCATCAATCAGCAAAATGCAGAAATCAAGAAAAAATTGGCCATCGTAAGTGTTGCAAAACTCATTCTTACCACAGGGTTGAATTATTTTTCTGCTGGTGCAGCCAGCGTGGCAGCAGCAGCGGCATCTGATGCAGCTAGGCAGGCACCAAAAATAAAAGACCAATATGCGAGCATTTTTTCTACCGTGTCAGAAGAAGACCTAACAGCATCCATAGGCACCTATTACATGGACGTCTATAGCAACTTTGAAAACATAGCCCCTGAACTAATTGAGAGTGTCGGAAATGATGGAACCAAATATTTGAAGACATCCAAATTGTTGAAGAAAAGTTCCGAGTATTTGGGCAAAGGTTTCGATTTTCTTTCAACCTCGCTCAAGAAAGAAATTCAGCAGAATGTTCCTGCCCCAAAGCCCCCAACGGGCTCACTGAGTGAGACTTCGTACAGCGGTGTGATAACGGATGAGGATGATATTGAAGGTTGGACCATGTTTAATCCAGGGACTTTCGCAACTCAGCATACTAACGAAGCCTTGACTCCTTGTGTCTATCCTGTTTATGACGAAATACTTGGTTTGTATGCTACGTTGCGAGATCCGAAGTTTGACAAATACACTTGGGATGATTTTCAATTCGACATTTTGCAGTTTGGAGAGCCTGGCGACCAGTTGTTCTTTTTTAACATCAACACCACTCAAACAATCAAAGTATCTACTTCTTTAGACGATGTCACTCTCCTGAAATATGCGTTCAATCCGGCAGTGGATATAGACTATGAACATGAAGATTTCGTGGTAAAACTCGCTTTAGTTGTTGATGGCCAATATTCACCACCTATTGTTCCAACCATGGAAGGCGGGCTATTGTTGTTCACGGGTGAGAATGATCCTGACGACTTTTGTTTTCCAAACGGAATGACAGTTGAACCAGAACTTATCAGCAATGAAGTTGGGCCAAATAGACAACTTCATCTTGAAACACCTTTTGTGCCCATTGATTATTTCGCTAACCTAATTGAATCCATCGAATTCGAATTCAACGAATTATTTTTTCATGAAGGCGGCTTTAATAATTCAAGTGACTTTATTGATTTCGCAGCATTGGAAACAGCATTCAATAATTTCACTTTTGATTACAATCTCGACCTTTCCTATAAGCTTAAAGTAATGGTTACTTTGCCTTTTGAATCTGGCACTGAAGGGCTGGAAAACATTTCCACTCAAGTATTCACATACAATCTTGATGAATCGAATTTCGAAATTTCAAATTTCCCTTTTGTCG
>JBJXFP010000157.1:0-4844 GCA_046155615.1 Flavobacteriales bacterium
AGAAAGGAAAATGTGATGCATGAAGTGGTGTATGCTTCGCATCCATTTGATGTGGTTGGCTGGGATGGATACAACTATCCGTATGCATTTTCAATACACGACTTTGAACCTATCACAGGTCGTGTGCATCAGCCGCCACCGGTGCATCAGACTTTTGAGGCGCACAATTTTGTGGTGTGTTCATTCTGTCCTCGTTTGTACGACTATCATCCTTTGTCGATACCTGCTCCATACAACCACAGCAACATTGACAGTGATGAGGTGCTCTATTATGTAGAGGGTGATTTCATGAGTCGCAATCATGTGGAGAAGGGACACATCTCGCTGCATCCGGGGGGCATTCCGCATGGACCGCATCCGGGTGCATACGAAAGAAGCATTGGTAAAAAAGAGACCGCAGAACTTGCTGTGATGGTGGATACTTTCAGTCCTTTGAAACTGACACAGGCTGCGCTCGATATTGCGGATAATTCATATAAAACTTCTTGGCTGGAATGAAGAAATTAGTGAATAAGCGAATTGGTGAATAAGCGAATTGGTGAATGAATGAGAGTGTGAACATATCTCCTGTGACCACTGACAATCCCAAATACAGGGAGAATGTCATTGTGAATATGTCCTTCACTTTTGCATTATTGGCTATTGAGTTTTGTGATGCTCTTGATGAAAAAAGGAAGTACGCTGTTTCTAAACAATTGATACGCTCTGCAACTTCCGTTGGAGCGAATATTCGAGAAGCCTAGAATGCAGAGAGCAAGTCCGATTTTGTACATAAAATGAAAATTGCAGCAAAGGAATTGGATGAGACGGAGTATTGGTTGTTGCTATGTCATTACAGCCCCTCATACCCTGATCCAGACAAGTGTCTAACTGCACTTGAGCCTCTAAGAAAAATATTGATTCGAATAATTTCAACTTCAAAAAATAATATGCGCGATAGCATTCGTTAATTCGCTCATTCACCAATTCGCTAATTATTATGACTACAGACACCACCTCCCTTCACTTAGAAAAAGTAGTACCGCAGGCGGAAGATTTTTTGCCATTGCTCGGAACTGATCACGTTGAACTTTATGTAGGCAATGCTAAGCAAGCGGCATTCTATTACATGACTGCCTGGGGCTATCAGCCACTTGCATACAAGGGTTTGGAAACCGGCTCTAAGGACACAGTGTCTTATGTGTTGCAACAAGACAAAATTCGCTTAGTGCTTACCTCACCACTTACGCAAGACGGCCCCATCAATGCGCATATCAACAAGCATGGTGACGGAGTAAAGGCGGTTGCTATATGGGTGGATGACGCAACAAAGAGTTGGAAAGAAACCACCGGGCGCGGTGGCGAGAGTTGTCTTGAGCCTGTCACATTGAAAGATGATAATGGTGAAGTGGTGCTTTCCGGCATCAAAACCTATGGTGAGACACTGCACATTTTTGTAGAAAGAAAAAATTACAGCGGTCTTTTTATGCCGGGCTATAAAGCATGGAATCCTGCGTATCAGCCGAAGGCAGTCGGACTGAAATTCATAGACCACATGGTAGGCAACGTAGGTTGGAATGAGATGAATAAATGGGTGGAGTTTTATGCCAAAGTGATGGGCTTTGCTCAACTCGTTTCGTTTGACGACAAAGACATCAGCACCGACTACACTGCACTGATGAGCAAGGTGATGAGCAATGGAAATGGCCGCATCAAATTCCCGATAAACGAACCCGCGGAAGGCCGTAAGAAATCGCAGATAGAAGAATACATTGACTTCTACAACGGTGCGGGTGTGCAGCACATAGCCGTTGCAACAGACAACATCATTGAAACTGTAACGGCATTGAAAAATCGAGGCGTAGAATTTCTCACCGTGCCTAACACGTACTACGAAACAGTGCTTGACCGTGTTGGAAAGATTGATGAAGACCTCGCACCACTTCGCGACTTAGGCATACTGATAGACCGCGATGATGAAGGTTACCTCCTACAGATTTTCACAAAGCCTGTTTTGGATAGACCAACGATGTTTTTCGAAATAATACAGCGCAAAGGCGCAAAAAGTTTTGGCAAAGGAAATTTCAAAGCACTGTTCGAGGCGATAGAGAGAGAGCAGGAGTTGAGGGGGACGCTTTGAGTGATTAGCCAATTAGCCGATGAAACAATGAGCAAATGCTTGCCCCTATGTGGAGCCTCGCAGTGATGCGGGGCTTTTTGATGCGCACAGTTTTCTACAAGGCAGCATCCTATGTAATCCGCGGATCCGTTTTCAATTTCCAACCTTCAGCAGCCAATTTTCTGCTTTCTGCTTGCAGGTCTGATATTTGCGCACTGGCCAATGATGAAGTTCAACCTCACCCTGCGCACCCGCATCTACCTCTCCATGCTGGTTATGATCATTGTGTGTTTTGTTGCCACTGGCCTCCTTTCATTTTACGACCATCAGCTCCACAGTTCTGAATTCAATGAATCGCGGCTACAGCGCAAAGAGGAGGCAGTTCAAAAAAGTATGCTGTACTTGCTGAATCAATCAGGAGTGCAGATGCAATCGGATTCTCTTTCAAAACTCTTTTCGGATGAGATATGCGAACTGAGCGATGTGCACGACCTGTTTATAGCATTGTATGACTTGCGTGGCCGCTACCTCATGAGTTCTGATTTTACTGAGAAGGACTCGCTGGGTATAAAGGACCAAATCAACTACACGGCATTAAAACAACTCAGCACAGGTACCATCCGCACGGTGATTGATTCCACATTTACCCATGACAGCAAATCACTTGTCTATTGGTATTTGCGCGATGCGCAGGACAAACCACTGCTCATTACCAATGTGGTGTATGAAGATCTCATGCCTACCCATGTGAGCGATTTTATTGCCGAATTGGGTCTCATTTATTTTGTGTTGTTTTTGATAGCTGCCGTGGTGGCCTACTTTCTTGCACGCTATATCACGCGTTCGCTGGCCATTGTGGGGCGCAAAATGCAGGAAGTAGAATTGGGAAGAAAAAATGCAGAGTTGCAATGGAAAAGCGAAGATGAAATTGGTGTATTGGTGAAGCAGTACAACCGCATGATTAGCGAACTGGAGCGCAGCGCTGAACAACTTGCACAAACGGAACGCGAAAGTGCATGGCGCGAAATGGCCCAGCAGGTAGCTCATGAAATTAAAAATCCATTGACTCCGATGAAACTGCGTGTGCAGCATTTGCAGCGTTCATGGCAAGACAATAAGGATGGCTTCGAATCAAAGCTGGATCTGTTTGAAAAAAGCATGACAGAGCAAATAGATGCCCTGAGCAGGATAGCCAGCGAGTTCAGCAGTTTTGCGAAGATGCCTAAGCCACAGTTGGAAAAAATAAACTTGCAGGCATTGACCCGCAGCGTGGTAGAACTGAACCAAGGCTCTGCGGTAGAAATAACCATGCGCAGCTACAACGTAGAAAGTGACGCAGTGATGGCCGACAAGGACCAGACAATACGCATACTGAACAACCTGCTGAACAATGCTGCGCAGGCCATACCACAGGGCAGAAAAGGTAAAATAGATGTGGCACTTCGGGGCACAAAACGCGGATTGCTGATTCGTATCAATGACAACGGCATAGGCATTAGTGAAGACCAACGCCACAAAATATTCGTGCCCAACTTCACTACCAAAAGCACAGGCACTGGCCTTGGCTTAGCCATGGTGAAGAGCATCATGCAGCATTGCGGGGGCAATGTCTGGTTCTGGAGCAGAGAGGGGCACGGCTCCTCATTTTACCTGTTGTTTGCTAAGGGGTAAGTAGGCAGGGGGTGCTTCACAAGCGGTTACAAACCGCTGGCATAATCACACAAGTTTACGATGCGCAGAATTGCGCGATGGGGGGCTGATTTTTGGGCTCAGGAACAGAATCCTGAAAAACTTCTTTAATTCAATCATGGTGTTCTTGTTTGATAATTATTTGATAAATAAGGGTTTCTAACTGTTTGCGTTTTCGGAAATACCTTTCTGAAGGTTCAGATGGACATTTCCGTTTTCGGAAATACATTTCTGAAGGTTCAGATGGGCATTTCCCTTTTCGGAAATACATCTCTGAAGGTTCAGATGAGCATTTCCGTTTTCGGAAATACATCTCTGAAGGTTCAGATGGGCTTTTCCCTTTTCGGAAATACATCTCTGAAGGTTCAGATAAGCATTTCCATTTTCGGAAATACATTTCTGAAGGTTCAGATGGGCATTTCCTTTTTCTACAACAGAATCAAATCCCGCAGCAAATGAGTTGCGGGCCACTGCCAGAATTTGGCAGTGGCTCAGATTGTTGAAAATTTCATTTCAAGCCGCCCCGACACGGAGTAGCAATAGGAGTTTTTGTCTTTGGAGAAATTGATGGGCGCCTTCAGGTCATGCATGTCACGCAATAGCCTGAACAGGGTGCGCTTGCTGATTTTCAATTTGGATGCAAACTCTTTGGCGCTGCCGGTGGCCTCCAACCTTATGAACTGGTCAGCGCGTAGCGCAAGTTCCACATCTATGCGGTGCGGCATGGCGGACAGGGTGGTTTAGCATTTTCAATATTCAAGAAGCAGTAAGAAGTGAAAAGAGGTTTTACACCTCCATGCAAAAGCTATGAGCTATGCTTTCGTTTAGAGTGATTAGTTTTCATAAGTCATTTCATTTAGTATCACAAATATGTGGAAAAGGATTCATCACAAAAAAGCATTGGTGTAAGGAATAGACTCGAAGCAGCGCCTTCTACCAATTCTTCCATAGAGAATAAATTGCGCCACTTCCTTTAAAGGCCTTTATGCTATTCAACTCATTTGAGTTTCTCATCTTCTTTCCGCTGGTTACGGTGCTGTACTTCTTGATGCCACAC
>JBJXFP010000158.1:0-13127 GCA_046155615.1 Flavobacteriales bacterium
TGAGCAACATGAGCACACTCATGATTGAAACATCTGCTGACTGCAACGCAACTTATCTGCTGAACTTCGATGCAATGACGGTGACTGCTGTGCCTTGCGAACTGATAGCCTACAATCTGATAACACCCAACAACGATGGAAGCAATGATGTCTGGATAATTGAAACCATTGCTCTTGAAGCCAATGCGGACAATGAAGTGAATCTATACAACCGCTGGGGAGCGCTGGTGTGGAGTGCCGATGGATACAACAATGCTGACAAGGCATGGAAGGGTGAAAGCACCAACGGACAAGCACTACCTGACGGCACGTACTACTATGAAATAATAATAAACGGACACACCACAGCGGGATATGTGGAACTGAGCAGATGATGACAATGCACAAATACCTGATCGGAAAATGCGCAGCATGCATCCTGTTGGTGTGGTGTACTTTGAATGCAACCGCTCAACAAGAGTGGAGCTACAGCCAATACCTTTTCAACCTGTATGATATCAATGCAGCTTATGCAGGCAATCACGGTGCACCAAGTTTTGCATTGCGCTATCGCGCACAATGGATGGGCATGCAGGGAGCGCCAACCTCTCAGCAACTCTCTGCACACACGCCACTTATAGATGGAAAGATGGGTGCAGGACTTCGCATACTGAACGAACAAATTGGGTTGAGGAATCAACTTACCGCAAGAGTGAACGGAGCCTACAAATTGCAATTGGGCGAACGAACATTGAGCTTCGGCCTTGCTGCAGGTGCAGTGCGCAACCAGTGGCGAGCAGACGATGCCTTGGTTCACGATGATGAAGATACTAAACTGAGTTCAATGCAACAGGCTACCATTACTCCCATGGTAGATGCCGCCCTATTTCTTCACACAGATACATACTACGCAGGTATAGAAGCCAACCGCCTGAACAGAAGTAAAACCAACGATGGTGAAGGAAGTTTGGAACGCCTCTATTACAACATGAACCTGACGGCAGGCTACATGATAAAAGGCATTTCAAAAACCAGCACCGATGATTTGTTGCAACTATCAACCCTCATCAAATTTTCAGAAGGTAACATCTACCAGGCAGAGTTGAATGTGTTGTTTTTAAAAAACAACAAATACTGGTTTGGCGGTGGATACCGCTACCCCACGAGCGGACAGATAATGGCATGTCTCAACCTCAGCAGCCAGTGGAGGTTCGGATTGAGTTACGACATACCTCTGGCTGCACAGGCCATACAGAGAAGCGGATCGGGCGAGGCCTTTCTTGGTTTCAACCTGAAACCGAACAACGACAAATCAATACGCTACTTCTGATGAAACAAAAATGGATGATACTCACTTGTATTTGCTCTGCACAAATGATGTGTGCACAAGGCAATTACAAATTGCAATTGCCCGTTGGCCTGAATTCCACTAATGATGATATCGCATGTGGCATGTACATGGATCAACTGCTTTTCGCCACCAACGGCAGGCAAGATTTGGTGAATGATTACAAGTGGAATAAGCGCAACATTTTTCACATGGAAGTGGCTACCCGCGGTAACACCATGGCCGAGTGGACAGCGAAAGAAAAATTATTCCAATACCAGGCATCCAACGATGAAGGCCCCGGTAGCTATTCACCGAATGACTCAGTGCTATACTTCAGCAGTGCCAACAACTATGGCCGCACGCGCAGCCACAATCTGAAAATTTTTGCTGTCAAAAAAAATGACGCAGGATGGGGCACTCCGGAATTGCTTCCATTTTGCGATGTTCAGAGCGACTACGCACATCCATGGTTCGATGCTTCACAAAATCTTCTTGTTTTCAGCAGCAACCGCAGCGGTGGCTTAGGCCAGATGGACATCTGGTTTTGCTACAAAATAGAAACCGGCTGGAGCGAACCTGTAAACTGCGGCATGATGGTGAATGGTGAGGGCAACGAAATATTTCCTACAGTTTATGACGGTGATATCTATTACAGCAGCAACAGTGGTGAAGGCCTGAGTGGCTTCGACCTGAAGAAGGCACTGCGGGCACAACAATGGAAAAGCAGTGTGTTGCTGCCCGAACCATTCAACTCAACTGCAGATGACATTTCTGTTTTTTTTCTGAATGAACAAAAGGCCATGCTGACAAGCAACCGCACTGGCGGAACAGGTGGCGATGACATATATATCATTGAAAAACTGCCTTTGGAAGAACACTACTACACAGCCACGCTGATGTGTCAGGGAAATGCAAAGGCCGATGTGCAGGTGACAGTGACCAATGCGCTCAAAGAAATTGTAATAAAGGGAACAACAGGAGCCGATGGTTCATTACCAATAGAAGCGTTGCAATTGAATCAAGCCTACAAATTGCAGCTTGCCGGCATCGATCCTTCCTTGTTTACTGAATGCATATTGGTAATAAAGGACCAGCAGGGTCGTGTAATAAAGGAGTTGCGCTTCAACGCCATGGGATTTGCCGAATTGGAATTGCTTCAATTGAACTATGCCGACCTGAACCTGATGAGCCTTGAAGATGAAAGCATGCTGACTATTGATATACAAGGCCAGGTGTACAAGGAAGAACCGGGAGATTTGAAGCAGCGCGAACCCATCATGATTTTGGATGACAACGGTAATGTAGTAGCTGTATCCTTCACCAACGAGTCAGGCAGATTTCAGTTTACTGATGTAAAACCTGACCTGCAATACAATTTCAAACTGGCAGCTGAAACCAAAGCGCAGAACGTGCTGATAACAGAGAGCGGACAAGAAATAGTATTGCCGGTGCTGAATGCCGAAGTCACATTTCAGCGCCTGAATCCTGAGGAAGCCATTGGTCTGGTGAATGAATACAATGAAATGATCTATGTGTCGTCCAAAGACATATTTGTGATAAACAGGATATACTACGAATACAACAGCGCACAACTAACTGCTGAAGCGCGCGCACAATTGGATAAGCTCGTGATGGTGATGCAGAACAATAAAGACCTGAACCTGGAATTGCGCTCACACACTGACTCGCGTGGCAATGATGAATACAACATGAAACTTTCTGACAAGCGGGCCAACAGCGCGGTGCAATACATGGCTACACAGAAAATAGCATTGGAGCGCTTGCTCGCCACGGGAAAAGGAGAAACACAACTGCTGAATGAATGTGACGATGGCATACCATGTTCCGAACCCGAACACACACTGAACCGGAGAACTGAAATCAAGATTTCGAAAACAGGGTTGAAGCCTGACTAAGTCTGTGGCTCATCTATCTCCTGAGTATCATCTTGCAAAGTGACCTTTCCTGGAGGCCATCCAAACATGTAGCACACACAGCCAAGTCCAAACAAGGACAGCGCAACAAGCTCCATGTGCTTGTGTATGTTGAAAAACATTTTCAGAAAGAGGTAGAACATGAGACCCCACTGGCCTATGTAGAAAAGCCAATGAAATGGCGCTCGACTTTGCCTGAAGAAAAGCCATGTGGTGTGGGCAACATAAAGCAAAGCACCTGCTATAAATAGCAACCTGTAGAATGGCCAGTGCTGCAACCTGAATGTGATGGACAGCACAATGACAATAAGCGCTAACACACGCGGAGCCTGTGTGCTGAACCAACGTGGCGATGGCTTCTGTTGAGGATTGTCTAATATTTCTTCTTCGGTATTCACTGACAGGGACAAAGTATGTTTTGAAACCCGTAAAAAAAAAGCCGCCAAGGTGGCGGCTTTGTGGGAGCTACTGGGTTCGAACCAGTGACCCTCTGCTTGTAAGGCAGATGCTCTGAACCAGCTGAGCTAAGCTCCCAATTTTTTTTAGCGGGCCGCAAATATATCCGTGGCCAATTTCATTGCAAATTATTTTTATGACACCCGATTAGCCACCCAATTACACCCGAATACCATCAGAACTATGATTTCCCATTCGTGTTTCTATCATTATCAATCATTCAATGTTTTAGCTGAAGGGCAATTCTTGACTTAGCAATTGGTTTTCTGCATAGCAGTTGGTCACAAGTTCGAATATGGTACTATTTGTAATTAAACGCTATTCAAATTTGCAGCGCAATTATTGAAACACATATCAGTCATGCGGCAGTTTATTCGTTCTTTGGCTGCGGTATTCCACACAATAAGCCCAAGGCATCCAACCCATGCGCATCATCGCCATCATACCAGCCAGAGGAGGCAGCAAGAGGCTGGCTAACAAAAACATTTTTCCGCTGAAGGGAAAACCCTTACTCGCCTACACCATTGAAGCATGCAGGCAGTCAGCCCACATAAGTAATATTTATGTGAGTACTGATGCGGATGAAATTGCTCAAGTGGCGAAGCAATATGAAGCCGTTGCCCTGATGCGACCTGCCAAACTTGCTGATGACACTACACCTAAAATAGTAGCCATCAGGCAGGCGGTAAATGACCCTGCGGTGGAAGCATTGCACAAGGATGATATAGTGGTTGTAGCTCAGGCCAATTCACCTCAGATTACATCAGCCCAATTGGACAGTGCAATAGAAATGATGCTGAAACACAACCTGTGGGAAGTGATGAGTACAGATGCAAATGGTGTGCAGAATGCAGCATTCCGCGTGGTGCGCTACCACGCGTTGTTCAATACATTTCTGAGTGCACATTGCGGATTTGTAGTAGCACCCAATGTGGATGTCCACACTTTGGAAGACGTAGAAAAAATCGAAGCCCTGATGTGATTTTCATTCTGCGTTTTCTGAATAATTATGTTAGCTATCGGAAATCACCGTTTTTATTCTTACCCAAACTTGTGCTTCTTTGCAACATGAAACAAGCACCAAGACAGACCCCAAAACCAGCACCCGCAAAACCTTCTACATTGAAGTTTGCATTTGGAAAAAGGAACTACATCATACTTGCTGCAGGCATACTGGTAGTGATGCTGGGCTTCATACTGATGAGCGGAGGCGGCAGCGCAGACCCCACGCAGTTCAATGCCGATGAACTTTTCAGCACAAGAAGGATAACAGTTGCTCCCATTCTCGTATTAATAGGCTACATCATCATTGGCTATGCCATCATGTACAAGCCAAAGCAAAATGTTGTGACCACTGTGGCACAATAACATCAGCTTCTAAAACAAAACACCACATTCGTGACTTTACTCCAGGCTATCATCATTGCCATTGTAGAAGGCATCACTGAGTTTTTGCCTGTAAGCAGCACAGGGCACATGATCATTGCAGCAAAGCTTTTGGGTATCGAGCCTGACGCTTACTCCAAGGCTTTTATTCTCAACATTCAGTTTGGAGCTATACTTAGCGTTCTGGTGCTCTATTGGCGCAGGTTCATGCAGAGCATGAATTTCTATTACAAGTTGTTCCTTGGGTTTTTGCCAGCGGCCATCATTGGTTTTTTGCTCAACGACTGGCTGGATGCACTGCTTGAAAGTGTACTCACGGTAGCCATTTCTTTTGTTGCAGGAGGTGTGGTACTCCTTTTCATAGACAAGTTGCTGAATCCAAAGGAAGAAAAGGAAATCACCTATGGCCGTGCATTGCGCATTGGATTGTTCCAATGTATTGCTATGATACCCGGTGTGTCACGCAGTGCTGCGAGCATCATAGGTGGCATGGCCCAGGGCCTTACACGCAAGCAGGCAGCCGAGTTTTCTTTTTTTCTTGCAGTACCTACATTGGCCGGTGCAGGTCTCTACAAATCTTACAAAGCATACAAGGAAGTGCCTCAGCTATATGAGTCTGATGGAATAACCATGTTGCTTGCCGGAAATCTTGTGGCCTTCATTGTGGCGATGCTTGCCATCAAATTTTTTATTACATATCTGACAAAACATGGTTTCAAAGTGTTTGGCTGGTATCGCATAGCGGTGGGTCTGATACTGCTTGTTTTGCTGGCATGCGGAGTAGACCTCAGCTTAGTTTGATTTAGAAAAAAGAGTGATGCCGATCAAATCCAAAACATGAAAATAACGGCAGCCATTATCACCTACAATGAGGAGAAGAACATTGAGCGCTGCATACGCTCATTGCTTGGAATTGCAGACGAAGTCCTGGTGGTTGATTCATTCTCCACCGATGAAACTTCAGCCATTTGCTCTGCTCTGGGTGTGCGTTTTATCCAAAACAAATTTGAAGGTCACATACAACAGAAAAACTTTGCAATAGCCCAAGCCACACATGAATATGTGTTGTCATTGGATGCGGACGAAGCACTGAGTGATGAATTGAAACAAAGCATTGCTGAAATAAAAAACAACAGTGCGGGCAATGGCTATAAGATGAACCGCCTCACCAACTACTGTGGAAACTGGGTAAGGCACTGCGGCTGGTATCCTGATACCAAAGTGCGGCTGATAAAGAAAGGCCTGGCAGAATGGACAGGAGTGAATCCGCACGACCGCTTAGATATGCTGAATGGAGAGGAGGCAATGCTGCTGCATGGTGATATACTGCATTACAGTTACTACACCAAGGAAGATCATTACAGGCAAATAGAATACTTCGGAGACATAGCAGCGCGTGAATTGCATGCGCGTGGACTTACTACGAATGGATTCATGATAGCGGCAAAAGTGATAGCACAATTTGTGAAAAGCTACATCATCAAATCTGGCTGGCTTGATGGAACTACTGGCTGGAACATATCAGTGCGCAGTGCTTATGCAACGCTGCGCAAATACAGCAAACTGAAAATGCTCAAGAAGGAAACATGACACCATCGCGCATCATATTATCAAGGACTGACGGCATTGGCGATGTGATGCTGACACTGCCAATGTGTGGGGTGCTCAAGCAGCACTTTCCAAATTGTGAAATCATTTTTTTAGGAAGAAGCTATACACGATCCATAGCTGCCTGTTGCAAACACATTGACCATTTCGAAAACTGGGATGAATGGAAAGATTCTTCACCGGCATCACAGATTGAGGCACTCAGCAAGTGGAAGGCAGATGCCATCGTGCATGTGTTTCCGCGCACCGAAATATTGTGGCTTGCTAAAAGAGCACGCATTCCGATGCGCATAGCAACGGGTCGCAGATGGCATACCATTTCCAAGTGCAACAAGCTTGTCTTCTTCACCAGAAAGAAATCGCTACTGCACGAATCGCAACTCAATCTGAAACTGCTCAAGCCGCTTGGCATTGATGTGCAGCCTTCACTGAACGAGATACCTAACTATTATGGATTTGATCGCTTGCCGGATTTATCACTGCAAATTGCATCTCTCATCGAGCCGGGAAAAAAGAACATCATACTGCATCCAAAATCGAAAGGCAGCGCAGCAGAGTGGGGTCTGAAGAATTTCGAAGCGCTGATTGCTTTGCTTGCTGCTGACGCATGTCATGTTTTTATCACAGGATCAGAAGATGAAGGCAAGCAGATCAAACAAGAATTGCGGCTCAGCAATCAGCAAGTTACAGATCTCACCGGCAAGCTCACATTAGATGAGTTGATTGCATTCATTGCAGCCTGTGATGCGCTGGTAGCTGCCAGCACAGGGCCGCTTCACATAGCTGCGGCACTGGGCAAACAAGCCGTTGGTCTCTATACGCCCAAGCGCCCCATGCATCCGGGAAGATGGTCTCCGGTGGGCAGGCGGGCCAAAGTATTCACTTCAGAAGCACATCCATCAAATGGTCAATTTCTATCTATCTCTCCTAAGATGGTGGCAGATTTTCTTCTATCTCATTGATGTGGAGCAAGCAATAAAAGAATGAAAAGAACATCACACCTGCTTGAGTTTCCAGAGTGTCTTCAGTAAGAAACGACAATGCGGCAATGATGATGAATGCTGAAAGTAACGTGTTCTTAGAGCGGAGCAAAGGCCAAATCAAAACCGCAAGTAAAAGCAGAACACCAACAATGCCATAGGTAAGCCAATGTGTGAGATATTGATTGTGCCCGCGCAGGCGGTTTTCCATTGTCAGTGTGCTTTGCATCAATTCATATTCCTTTGCAAATGCTTGCTTGGTATCACCTGTTCCAACTCCCGTCCAAATGTTTTTGGTAATGATTCGCCATGAGGCACGCCAGAATTCTAAGCGTTGAAAAACACTGTGCCCGTTGGCATCACCACCAGCTTTGAAGTTTGCATATTCAAACAGAATACGGTCTATGCGTCTTGCGATTGCATTTGTCTGCATTTCATCTGGTGATGTAAAACCCGCTTCGATGTTGCGCACATCTTCATTAGTCAGTTGCATAATGCCCACATGGTCTTTATGAAGATTTCTTGCAGCCGCATATCTGATCAATGTTCCCTTCAACACATTGCCACGCGCATCCATACTGTCAGGATGCACAATACTGCGTTGCTGCCATGCATCATACAATTCGCTCCAGGCAATGTGTGTCATCACATAGTGACCGTGCTCTATCAGCGGATATTGCAGGTTGTGCTCATAGGGTCCGCCAAGCGCAGTTTCTTTAGGATAGATTGAAACCGGTGATACATCGAAATAAGTACATGCGCGATGTGCTAACCATGCTACTGACAAACACGGAATGACAATGAGCAGAACGCTTATGGAAACTTTTTTGATGCGGCTTTCACTCTTGCGCAACAATTTGTAAAGCAGAAAGGCCAGAACAACCAACAGCACAGCAAAGCCGGTAATACTTTCTAATGCATACAAGAGATAAAGCAAAGGCAGTGCGTACAACACGCAAAATGCTTTGCCTATAGCACCACGCGGCCAGGTATAGCAGAATGCAATGATCAAGGCCACAGCAATAAGCAAGCTGAACCTGATGTGTGAAATGAAAACGGAAATATCGCGCACATCAGTCCACACACGGTTGAAGAATCGCCAATAGATGAGCAAGCACACAATAGCCGCAAATACTACACTGAGCAAGAATGTGCCAAGCACTATGCGGTAGTGCCGTGCATTGAGCGGGCGCATGGTGAAGATGCTGACAGGCAAAACAAGCATGGGTAGTTTCATGCGCACATCCTTCAGGCCAAATGCACTGTCGTCAGTCCAGAGCATGCCAACCAATGCAAGAAGAAAGACGGATGTGATAAGCCATGCAGCAGTGCTCTGGGTGAATTGCCTGATACGTGGCGAGAGAGATTTTTTTTCGATTACATCTGTAGTCCATTGGAGGGCGCAGGCACCTGCCAACCAGAAGCAACCGAAACTCATGAGCCAATTGCTGAATGGAAGTGCTGCTGCAACAATTACAAATCCTGCAAGGCTGAGTACAGTCAGGATTTTTTGCCACGCAGGCATGCTCATTTGCAGTTGTGTTGTGATGTGTACTGTTGAGTGACCATTATTTGCCAGGGCCTTTCAGGAGTTGGCTGTAATTGTTGTCAAATACTTGCAATGCCTTTATCACACAGGCATCCTCGGGCATCAGGTTTTTGGCACGACCATCCTGATAGTAGTAGCGCGAGACAATTTCATTTTCTATAAATTTCTTTATCTGCAATTTGAATTTTTTCAGGTCTTTGTCTTTTTGCGGAGCTATGCGTTGATATAGTTTTTCAAAATCTGTTTCTGCACCTTCATAATATTTCTCGCTGGTGGCCACGCGCTTCAATTCAGTATATAGTTTTTCTGTTCCGGTTTCATATTCAAAGTTTTTGCCGGAGGCATACGTGGCGAATTGATCATACTCTGCATCAGTCAATTTGAAAACATCAGCGCTGTCAATCTGTGCGTGTGCACGATGGTAGTCTGTTGCCCAATTGAAAATAACCCAGTTGTCGATCAGTGCCGTGAGGATGTGTGAGTGATCTTCCGGCTTCACCTCCACATCAGGGGCTATGCCTCTCCCATCGAACACGGTACGCCCGCCAAGAGTTTTGAAGGGTTTGATAAGGGAGTCGGCCACTGCATTCACATTGCCCGTGCCACGGTCGCGGTGGCTGTAGTCTAATCGCTGTATGCATCTGCCGCTTGGTGTGTAGTACTTCGCTACGGTTAGTTTCATCTTGCTGTTGAATGCAAGGTCTTTGGTATGCTGCACCAGGCCTTTGCCATAGCTCTCTTCACCCAGCACCACAGCTCTGTCTATGTCTTGCAGGCTACCGCTTACAATTTCAGATGCACTGGCACTCATGCTATCTACCAGCACTATAAGCGGTATGGTGGCATCGAGCGGCTCGTTCAATGCGGTATAGGTTTTATTCCATTCTTCCATTTTGCCTTTGGTGCGCACTATTTCTGTTCCTTTTGGCACGAAGAAGTTTACTATGTCAACGGCTTCGCGCAGCAGTCCGCCACCATTGCCGCGCAGGTCAAGCACTAAGCGTGTCATGTTTTTCTTTTTCAAATCCTGAAATGCGCTTCGTACTTCCTGGCTGGCAGTTTGTGTGAATCCGTTCAGCTTGATATAGCCTGTAGTGGCATCGCTCAGCATGGTGAAGTGCGGTACATCAGGCACTTTTATTTCCTCCCGCGTGATGCTGATGTTGCGTGGTGTGCTTTCGCCCGTGCGTATCACGGTCAGTTCTATTTTACTGCCTGGATTGCCAGTAAGCATGTCGCCTATGTCTTCGTGGTTTTTTCCTTCCACGCTTTTTCCATCTACTTTGATTATGATGTCCCCGGCCTGCAATCCGGCTTTCACTGCGGCATATCCCTGGTAAGGTTCGGTTACAGTAATGCGCCCTTCTATGGTATTCACCTGACTACCTATGCCGCCATACTGTCCGGTTTGCATGAACATCGCATCTTCTATTTTGCTCTCCGGGTAATAGACCGTGTATGGATCCAAACTTTTCAGCATGGCATCAATGCCCGTTTTCATCAGCCCGCCCGGTTGGGTTTCATCAACGTAAAACATGTTCAGCTCTTTGTACACGCTGGTGAAAATTTCCATGTTCTTGCTTATTTCAAAATAGTCTTCGGTGACTATGGTGGCTGAAATGAGCAAGGCGCCAAGGCCTGTTGCTGTCAATATTTTTTTCATCTTGTTATGGCTGTTTGAGATAATTCAAGAAATTGTTTTTGCGCTGTGGCACGTCATATCAATGTGTTTATTGCTGAGAATCTGTGCCTGCTTTTTCATCAGCATCATTTGCATTCGCAAGATGCGAGGTGTAACGCCTGAGTAATTCAGATATTTTACCAAAGGTGTATGCCTGATCTGGAAGACTGCGGCCTGTGAAAATAATCATGAGCGTGGCCTGACTGCGCTTGTTTTCCAACACCTCATATACAGTTTGTTTTTGCTTGCGGTAGGCCTCACGCATCAGTCTTTTTATTCTGTTGCGATCGTGTGCGCGTTTGAAATTTCTTTTACTTACCGTCACCATTACTTGTGCGGGATAGGGGCATGGCAGGGTTTGGTGTAAATGCACAAGTACGAATGAAGTCACTTTGATGCTCGCCCCGGTTGAAGTCAGTTTATCAATCAGTTTTTTGCGTGTCAGTCTTTCTTCTTTGGAAAAAGTTTCTCGCGTCTTATCGTGCTTCAATATTTGACCGGCAGATTCAGGCAATGCTTTTTACTTAATTGATTTTTTGAAGCCCGACAAGTTGTGTGGTGTGTGCAAAGATGAAATGAAGCGTGCTGCCGGATTTACTTTTTCTTCAGCCACGACTCCGGATTTTGCGCTGTGCCTGTTTCACTGCCCACTTTCCATACTTCGAAGTGCAGCGTGAATTCGCCTCCGCTGTTCATCACGGTTCCAATTTTTTGTTTAGTGGTCACCTTGTCGCCTGCTTTCACGGTTACACTTTGCAGACCTGAGTAAACCGTTTTGTATGAGCCGTGGGTTATTATCACATTTTGCCCAGCACCTGCAATGGAGAACACAGAAGACACCGTTCCGTTGAACACAGCGAGCACTTGTGCTTCACTCTCGGTATTGAAGTCAACTCCGTTGTTGTTCACCGTTACCTGATCCAATGTTGGGTGGGCGTGCTTACCGAAGTGCGAGGTGATGACACCAGCACCAACAGGCCAAGGCAAGACTCCTTTGTTGTTTTCAAAATCGGTGTTAGCCAATTTGGTTTCCGGGGCCAGTTCCATGGTTTTCGTTGTCGTTTTGCCTGCTGCGGGTGTTGTGGTTTTGTCTTTGGCTGCCTTGACCCTGGCAGCCTCGCGCTGTTTCTCTTCTTCCTTTTTTATTTCTTCTGCTATTATTTCCTGAATTTTTGCAGTCAGTTTGTCGCGGTCTGCCTTCTGTTGTTTCTGCTGTGTCCGCAAGGCGTCTTCTTCAGTTTTCAGCGATTCTAATTTTTTCTTTTGTTCTTTTTTATCCGCTTCTATTTCGTTTTTTTCCTGCGACTTATTCTGTGCAAGAGCTTCCTTTTGTTGTTTGCTGTTTTGCAAATCGGCTATTGTGGTGGTTATTTCAGCTTGCGTTTCGTTGATGTGCTTCACCTGTTGCATGCGGGCTTCAGCATAACGCTGTGTGTATTTGAATCGCTTGTATGCCTGGTTGAAATTTTGTGCTGAGAAGAGAAACATCAACTTGCTGTGCGCATTGCGGTGGATGTATGCATTGCGAATCATGTGGGCATATTCGTCTTTCATATTCTCCACTTCTGTGCGCATGTATTCTATATCGCTGGTCTTGTGGTTTATCTCGCTGTCTATGCTTCCTATTTCATCGGTTATGTTTTGCAACAATTGCTCGCGGTAGGCCAATTGCTCGGTGAGCATCTGCAATTGGGTGGTGGTGGTCTTCTGGCTTTTTTCTGACTCCTTAATCAGCTTTTTGGTCAGTTCTATCTGCGAGTTCAGGTCGTCACGCTGTTTCTCAAGCCCTTTCTTGTTTTGTGCAAATGAGTGGCTGAATGGCAGACACAGTGCCGCAGCCATCACGATGGAAAAGCCCAGCCATATCAATCTTTTTGTACTGATTTTTCGAACTGTTTTGAATGAAATCATATCGTTGAATAACGCCCGTTCGGTTTAGAAATTGCCTGATGAGCCTCACAAATAACGCAACTAAACCACGCTTGAGTGAGCCACAGCACGGTCGAGTTTCAACAAAGACGGGTTAGTGGACTTCTCCAATCAGTGATATCGGCAAAAACTGCAATCAGTCTTGGTGTGGCTCAAGCACGGCTCATTCTTCTACCAATTCTTCCATAGAGAATAAATTGCGCCACTTCCTTTAAAGGCCTTTATGCTATTCAACTCATTTGAGTTTCTCATCTTCTTTCCGCTGGTTACGGTGCTGTACTTCTTGATGCCACAC
>JBJXFP010000167.1:0-8284 GCA_046155615.1 Flavobacteriales bacterium
TTCCTCAGCATATTTGGTCATCTTGGTGCTGATACAGTAAAGACTTCTATTGAAGTATTGACTGGATTTTCTTTAGGTGCTGAAAGCATCGCATTGTTTGCCCGCGTAGGTGGTGGTATCTATACCAAAGCCGCTGACGTGGGTGCAGACCTTGTAGGTAAAGTAGAAGCAGGCATACCTGAAGACGATGTGCGCAACCCTGCCACCATTGCCGACAACGTGGGTGACAACGTTGGTGACGTTGCAGGTATGGGTGCCGACCTTTTTGGTTCTTATGTAGCCACCATTTTGGCCACCATGGTACTGGGGCAGGAAATTATGGTGACTGATAATTTCGGTGGTATGTCTCCTATTCTGCTACCCATGGTTATTTGCGGTTTGGGCATTGTGTTCAGCATCGTGGGCACGTGGTTCGTTACCATTAAAGATGATAAAGCAAACGTGCAGAATGCCTTGAACATGGGCAACTGGGCTTCTATGATACTGACAGTCGCAGCATCTTATTTCGTGGTAATGTGGATGTTGCCTGAAACGCTCAGCTTGCGTGGCTACGAGTTCAGCAACCTGAATGTATTCTTTGCAATAGTGGTAGGTACCATAGTAGGTGCCATCATGAGCATCGTTACAGAATACTACACAGCTATGGGCAAAAAGCCTGTGTTGTCTATTATTCAACAATCATCCACGGGTCACGCTACCAACATCATTGGTGGTCTTTCTGTGGGAATGAAATCTACCGTAATTCCTATCCTCACATTGGCAGGTGGTATCATGGGTTCATACTATTTCGCGGGCTTGTATGGTGTGGCCATTGCCGCAGCAGGTATGATGGCTACTACTGCCATGCAGTTGGCCATTGATGCCTTCGGCCCCATTGCTGACAACGCAGGTGGTATTGCCGAGATGAGTCAATTGCCTCCGGAAGTACGCGAGCGTACGGATAATTTGGATGCTGTAGGAAATACAACAGCAGCTACGGGTAAAGGCTTTGCCATTGCCTCAGCCGCCTTGACATCACTTGCACTGTTTGCTGCGTTTGTTGGCATCGCCATGCCCGACAATCAGCACATTGATATTTACAAAGCCAATGTGCTTGCAGGCTTGTTTGTGGGTGGAATGATTCCTTTCATTTTCTCAGCACTTTGCATACAGGCTGTGGGAAAAGCTGCTATGGATATGGTACAGGAAGTAAGGCGTCAATTCCGTGAGATTCCCGGCATTATGGAATACAAAGCCAAACCTGAATATGAAAAGTGTGTGGCCATTTCTACCAAAGCATCCATCCGCGAAATGATGATGCCCGGTGCCATTGCGCTTATCACCCCACTTATTGTTGGTTTTGCTTTTGGCCCTGAGGTATTGGGCGGTTTGCTTGCAGGTGTTACCGTTACCGGTGTGCTGATGGGTATTTTCCAGAGCAACGCAGGTGGTGCATGGGACAATGCGAAAAAATCATTTGAGAAAGGCGTGCTCATCAATGGTGAAATGTTCTACAAAAAATCAGAGCCACACAAAGCATCTGTTACAGGTGATACTGTTGGTGACCCTTTTAAAGACACCAGCGGTCCTTCTATGAACATTCTCATCAAACTGATGTCTATTGTGTCGTTGGTAATTGCACCGTACATCGCCATTACTGACATGCACAGCGAAAACCACGGTGTGGCAGGCACCGAGCAAGTAGTGAATGAAGAACAAATCAGAATTACACAAGACGATGCAGGCAACAAACAGATGACAGTGATAGCCAGCAACAATGAAAGCGGTTACAACAAAACGGTAGAAGTAATAGCATTGCCTGATGGACAAAATGCGCGTGTAACTACCACAGAAGATCGCCCTGAGGGCAGCTTCACCACCACTGAAGTACGCCCGCTGACTGATGCTGAAAAAACAAGGTACAATGAACCTGTGAAGAAGTAATTTTTGTAAATAGCTAAAAGAAAAAATCTAAACAACAAAAAAGAACACATGAAAATTAGAATAGCCTTTTTGACATCATTTGCTGCCATGATTCTGGCGGCATGCAGCGAAAACTCCAACAGTGCGAATGCTGATGGCACAGCCGCCAGTGGCGCTGGGCAAGCCACAGCATACGATGCGTGCTCATGTGTGAACTACAAAGACAGTGAAAGTCCTGAATATGCCAAGTGCAAGGAACTACGCAAGGCCGACCCGAAATTCGAAGCGGACTTCCAGCAGTGTACGCTGGCTGCCATAAGTGGCTCCGACACCAATAGCATAAAACTAAAAACTGCCGAGCGCATAGCCAAAAATCAGGCGAGTGTAAGCGGTATGTATATGGTAACACCAGGCAAATCCAAAGTGGTGTGGCGTGGTGAAAAAGCAACAGGCAAAACACATAAAGGAACTATTGATGTGAAGGAAGGAAAAATAGAATTGAGCAATAGCGTACTACAAGGTGGAAGCATATCTTTAGACATGACTACACTGAAAGTGACAGATGAAGATGCCGGTACTACAAGCAAATTAGAACAACACCTGAAAAGTGCCGACTTCTTTGATGTGGCAAAACACAGCACAGCGAAATTTGAAATAACCAAAGTATCAGCAGTGAACTACAACACCTTTACAGCCGAGGGCAACCTGAGCATAAAAGGAATTTCGAAAAAAGCAACAGCCAACATTGTGATGAATGCCCAGGAAGGCTATACCACTTTTGGCGGCAGTATCAGCTTTGACCGTGCCGAATTCGATGTGCGCTTTGGCTCCGACAATTTCTTTCAGAATCTGGGTGACGACCTGATAAAAGACCAAATCGTACTGACGTTTGATTTGGTGGCGGTGAAATAAAACAGCATGCCAAGCGTAATACAAAAATTTAGAAAAAAGCGAGAGGTAAGTCTTTCGCTTTTTTGATTTATGCAGAAGCCTTGATGCACTTTATCATCGCCCTATGAAATATCTCTTCGGTTTCATTTCTCTTTTGTTTAGTGCTGAATTGGCTGCACAGTGCGCGGTCTGCCAGTATCCCGTGGACTTAGTTACCAATGGTGCATTCACACAAGGCAACACCGGCTTTACATCCGACCTGGATTATGTCACCGGCATTTTCACTTGTCCACTTTGTCCTGAGAATACATATACTGTTGGTGCAAATGCATTTCTTTACCACAGTGGCTTCTTTGGTTTCGACCATACCAATCCACCCAATGGAAATTTTTTTATAGCCAATGGACAGGGGCAAAGTGGGAGTGCTGTGTGGTGCCAAAGTTTTGTTGTTCAACCCAACACCACCTACACTTTCACTTTTTGGGCCATGGATGTAAACAGCAACAACGACCCACACCCCTTTGCACAGTTGCAGGCACAGTTCAATGGTGTACTTGCTGCTGACACACTGCTTGCTGATGGAGCCTGGGAAGAATACACAACCACGTGGTTCAGCGGCAGCAGCCTAACGCTTGATTTGTGTATCATCAACCAGCAGTCACAAACCGGTGGCAATGATTTTGGTTTGGACGACATTAGTTTCACTACATGCTACAACTATGTGATGCCGCAGCCTGCTTTTGCAGGAAATGATGCAAGCATTTGCAGCAACGTTGATCTGCAATTGGGCACAACCCCGAACAATGGTTACAACTATTCTTGGAACATCAACACCGGCCTTAGTGCTGAGGACATTGCCAATCCGGAGTTCAGTTTAGAAAACACTTCAGGCAGTGATGTGCAATTGGAGTTTGTGCTCACCACTGACTCTGCCAATGTGGGCTGTGTGCAATCGGATACTGTCCTGATTACTGTGCTTTCTGTTCCACTTCTGTTTATTGGCAACGACACCATTGTGTGTCCATTTGATGAAATAAGTGTGGACATAGGCAACGAATGGAATACCATAGCATGGAGCAATATGGAAACTACTTCCACTACTATTCTCTATCAAGGCACATGGTGGGTGGATGTTACCTACAATACATGTGCGGTGAGTGATACCATCCTCATCACAGCGCAATGGATGCCGATTGGTATGCTTGGCAACGACATTGACGCTTGTGTTGACACCCCGCCTACAATAGATGCAGGATACGTGGGATTGTGGAGCACCGGTGTTACTTCGCAAACTATCACGGTGGATGAAACCGGCAGCTACACCTTTACATACACTGATGGTGCCTGCTCTGAGACGGAAGAAATATTTGTCACCATAGTGCCACTGCCTATCGTTAATCTTCCCTTTGACACTACTTTTTGCGAAGGCACATCACTCACTCTCGATGCTGGCATCAGCGGAGAATGGAGCACAGGGGTTACTGCTTCATCCATTACAATCACTACACCCGACTATTACGGCATCATAGTTACCGATGGGCCATGCACCGTAATAGACGGAACAGAAGTGTATATGCAATTGCTGCCTGTTGCATCATTGCCGGAAGATTTGCTGGTATGCGAAAACACGGTTGTGCTACTGGATGCTTTTGCAGAACAAAACGATACTTACTTGTGGAGTAATGATAGCACTGCCAGCAGCATAAACGTGAATGAGTCCGGGGTATATGAAGTAATGGTGATGAATGAATGTGGCACAACAGAATCAGAAACTTTTGTGGACACCTATCCATGCGACTGGCAAATTTTTATACCAAGTGCTTTTACTCCAAACGAAGATGGCTACAACGAAGGCTGGCAGATAGCAGCTTACAATGTGACCAACGTGGAGATACACATCTACAACCGTCTTGGCAATCTTATCTACTACACCAATGATGTTGCTAAAGCATGGACTCCATCAATTGCGGTAGGCGATGATGTATATAACTACCGCATCACAGCGCTCACATTTGACGATGACTGGATAGAACAGCGCGGACACATCTACCTGCTCAGGTAGTTTTACTTAGTGCAACATCAGGTGCTGGTTCTGTCTGCTGTCATCAGCCATGGTTGCTTGCAACACATAAGCGCCTGCCACGTTTTCCAATTGAACATTCATTCTTCCCGACTGCATATTCTTTTGGCTGTAAACAACCCGGCCCATAGCATCGGTTATTTCAATGCACTCAATGGGCACTGATGTTTTGCTCTCAATGAAAAATGATCCGTTGTTCGGATTGGGATACAACAACAAATTATTGATGTACTCCAAATCGCCCACACCGATGATTCCGGGTTGTGCGAACTTGTGAACGAAAATGTCGAAGCTGCCGTTGGATGTGATTGGCTCAGTGGCAACACCCGGATCAAAATCTGCTGTGTCGTAAAACCAGCCCGTGGTGTAGATGTTAGCCTGAGTATCTGCAACCAAATCCTGGCCTCTGTCACCAAACATACTGTTAGGACTGCCCATACTATGTGCCCATAAAAATTTACCTTCTTCGTGATACTTGCAGACGAATATATCCTCGCCACCTGCGCTGATCAGTTCAGCTTCATTCGCTCCTGCATCGAAGTCAACAGTGCCCTGATAAAACCCTGTGATGTACACATCACCATTGGCGTCTGTATCAATACTCTGACCCCACTCTGCCATGGAACTGCCAAAACCATGTGCCCACATGTAGTCACCATTGGCCGACAACTTCAATAGATAAATATCTTGTTCTCCTGCACTCGTCAGTTCGTGTGTGCCGCTGCCCGCATCAAAATCGGCAGTGTATTCGAAGCGACCAGTACAACAAACATTGCCCGCAGCATCTATGCAAACATCATAGCCCACATCGTAACCTGAAGAACCAATCTCTCTGGCCCATACAAATGCACCATTGGTATCAAGCTTTCTTACATAAATGTCAAATGCTCCGAAACCATTGAGCATGGTAGTGTTCGGGCCTGGATCAAAATCCATAGCACCAGAGAAATAACCTGTGTGATAGACATTGCCCTGGATGTCTGTCGCAAGATTGATACTAAAATCATTGCCACTTCCACCTGCTGCGGTGGCCCATAAAAATTCGCCAGATGCATTCAGTTTCATCACAAAAAAATCATCGCCAAGTCCTGTGGCAGTCAGCTCAAAAGTTTCATTCTCATTAGCATTAAAATCTGCTGTGCCCTGAAACCGACCGGTAACATAAACACTGCCTGTATTGTCAGCAACGACAGCGTGTGCCTCGTCCGTAGTCAATCCACCCATTTGCTTTACCCACAACAAAGCACCATCACCGGTAAGCTTTGCCACGAAGCCATCATCGCCACCGGCTGAGGTAAGCTCTACTGATTGCATGCCGCTAACATTGAACTCTGCTGTTCCGGTAAAATTTCCAGCAACAAGCAAATTGCCGTCAGCATCAGTGGCAATACCACGCGCATTCTCCCAACCATCTAAACCCATTCTTGTGGCCCAAACAAATTGTCCCAGAGAATCTAATTTTTGAATAAATACATCGCTGCCACCTATAGCAGTGAGTGGAAAAAATCCATCTGTAGGATCAAAGTCAACCATGTTTCGAAAATTTCCGGTTGTGTACACATTGCCATCTGCATCGGTGGTTATTGCCATGCCTTCGTCCTGCACATCGCTGCCAAATCCAGCTACCCAATCGAAGATTTGAGCTTGTGTGTCAGTGTGCATCATCCAGCATACGCCAGCGAGTAGTAAAGTTTTTTTCATATCTATATTTTTTGCGTTTAGAAATTCAAATATGCAACAATTCGCCACCGCGGCTAATTACTTATTTCAACAAGCATTCAAGTACTCAGTCTAAAAATGTATGAGTGGTATCTGTTGTCACCATCAATGAAAATTACATTTGGCGCAGCCCTCACCTACGCGGGCTGTTTTCATTTATGAAGAAAATACTTGCTGCCCTTCTGTGCATGGCCACACTTGCCCAACATGCACAACAGATTCCAACCACAACTAAATGGGAAGACAAATTCAAACAACTGAATGAGGAGTTGGCCACACCCAACGACCAGCGCACTGCGAGTGGCGCACCCGGCCATGCCTACTGGCAGCAGCGTGCCGACTATGTGATGAACATAAAAGTGGATGACGAGAAACAACTGCTCACCGGTGATGAAACTATTACCTACACCAACAACTCGCCTGATGAACTCACCTACATCTGGCTGCAACTCGACCAAAATGTATTTGACAAAAACAGTGACTCATACAAAATAGAACAAACAAAAATTGGTGAGAGCATGAACCTGAACGACCTCACTGACCTGAATCCATGGTATGATGGCGGCTTCAAATTAGAATATGTACAAGACGCATCTGGCAAGCCGCTGAAGTACACCGTGAACAAAACCATGATGCGCATTGACTTGCCCACAGCACTCAAACCAAAAGGCACATTTTCATTTAAAATAAAATGGTGGTACAACATAAACGACCGCATGCGCGTGGGTGGGCGCAGTGGATATGAGTATTTTGAAGAAGACAAAAACTACCTCTACACCATGGCGCAATTCTATCCGCGTATGGTGGTGTACAGTGACAATCAAGGATGGCAACACAAACAATTTCTTGGTGCCGGAGAATTCACGCTGAACTTTGGTAACTACACGGTGAACATCACTGTACCTGACGACCACATAGTAGCTGCTACAGGTGTTCTGCAAAATTCCAAATCTGTCCTTACACCAGAACAACAAAAGCGTTTTGACCAGGCAAAGCTCAGCAATGAGCCTGTGCTGATTGTGACGCAAGACGAAGCAGTAGAAAAAGAAAAAAACAAAAGCACGAAATACAAAACATGGACATTCAAAGCTGAGAATGTGCGCGATTTCGGTTTTGCCACATCGCGCAAATTCATCTGGGATGCACAAGCCGTAGATATTGGAAGCAAGAAACCATTGGCCATGTCTTTTTATCCGAAAGAAGGCAATCCCCTGTGGGGCCAATTGAGTACGCGCATTGTTGCACACACCATACGCACCTATAGTAAACATACCATCGACTATCCATATCCTGTAGCCATCAGTGTGCATGCAAAATGGATAGGTATGGAATACCCCATGATATGCTTCAACGGTGGCCGACCTGAGAAGGATGGTACGTATGACGAAGGCACCCGAAATGGAATGATTGGCGTAATCATTCACGAAGTGGGACACAACTTTTTTCCCATGATAGTGAACAGCGATGAGCGCCAATGGACCTGGATGGACGAAGGGATGAACACCTTTGTGCAATACCTCACCGAAAAGGAATACGACCGAAACCTGAATGTGCGCAGAGGCCCAGCACGCAACATTGTGGACTACATGAAGGGCGACAAAAGCAAGATGTGCCCCATCATGACCAACTCAGAAAGCATATACCAGTTTGGAAACAATGCGTATGGTAAGCCTGCCACTGCACTGAACATTT
>JBJXFP010000169.1:0-5045 GCA_046155615.1 Flavobacteriales bacterium
TTCACTATCGGAAAAGGTGCGCCCATTATCTCTTCTATTTTTCTGTCCAGCGCTTTGGTGTCTTCCGTAAGCAGTTGGAAGAGGCGGCCCTCGTCTACCGAGCCTGCGAAGGCATCGTCTTTCAGCACCGGTATTTGCGATATGTTGAACTTCTTCATCTTCGCTATGGCATGGCTTACCAGCTCGCCTGAGCCAATAGTTACCATCGGCTGGTCTATGTGATCTTGGATGAGGTCGCGCACAGTTTTCTTTTCATCTATTAAGAAACCGCGGTCGCGCATCCAGTCATCGTTAAACATTTTGCCTAAGTAGCGCGTGCCATGGTCGTGGAAGATGACCACTACTAGATCGCCCTTCTTGAAACGGTCTTTCATCTGCACAAGGCCTGCCATGGCACTGCCTGCACTGTTGCCTACAAATATTCCTTCCTCGCGCGAGATGCGTCTGGTCATCAGCGCAGCATCCTTGTCCGTTACCTTTTCGAAGTAGTCTATCAAATCGAGATTCACATTCTCAGGCACAAAGTCCTCTCCTATTCCTTCGGTGATGTAGGGATAAATTTCATTCTTATCGAAGATGCCCGTCTCTTTCAGTTTCTTGAAAACCGAGCCGTAGGTATCAATGCCAAGTATCTGAATGTTCGGGTTCTTCTCTTTCAGATAACGCCCAACACCGCAGATGGTGCCGCCTGTGCCCACACCTACCACTAAGTGCGTGATCTTTCCATCGGTCTGTTCCCATATCTCAGGGCCGGTGGTTTCATAGTGCGCCTGCGCATTGCTCGGGTTGTCATATTGATTCGCCTTCCACGAGTTAGGCACTTCATTCACTAAGCGTGATGAAACACTGTAATAACTGCGCGGGTCTTCAGGGTCCACGTTGGTAGGGCACACTATTACCTCCGCACCAAACGCACGAAGCGCATCAAACTTTTCTTTCGACTGTTTGTCGGTAGAAGTAAAGATGCATTTGTATCCTTTGATAACCGCGGCAATGGCAAGGCCCATTCCGGTATTGCCACTCGTGCCTTCTATGATGGTGTAGCCGGGTTTCAGTTTGCCCTGCTTCTCAGCGTCCTCTATCATCTTCAGCGCCATGCGGTCTTTTATGCTGTTGCCGGGGTTGGTGGTTTCCACCTTGGCCAGCACCAATGCAGGTATGTCTTTGGTTATGCTGTTTATCTTCACTAAGGGCGTATTGCCAATGGTTTCTAATATGTTGTTGTAGTACTTCATGCGTAGGTGTAACTGAGGAAAAATGCGGGCCGAAAGTAGCCTTGAGGCTTTGTTACCTTCGCGGGCCTCCCAAACTTTTACACGGCTCTATCATCACACATTCATGAAGAAAATCTACTCCACAATATTTCTATTTACAGCCTTACTCGTTTGCACTTTGCTTTCCGCACAATGCGAGAACTACAGCGTTCAGATATTCTCTGATGTAGCAGAAGGGGGCCCCACAGCAGTTGACTGGGTACTTACTGACATCAATGGTGATACACTGTTCGAAGGCAGCGCCACTTTCAATGCGTTTACTTTTTTCAACTCAACTACAGTGTGCCTTGAAGACGGAGACTACACATTACTGTTCACTGGCAATGTGCCACTCATGGGTGGCGCATTTCTCGCAGGTGTGCAGCAGGGCGGGGAAAATATTTTCCCAACCAACGAAGTAGTGTTTGGTGAACTCACTTTCTTGTATGAGTTCAACACGCAGCCATTGGTCATTGATTGCAGCGCATCGTTTACATGGGAAGAAACCACCACGCCCGGCCTTGTTCAATTTCAAAGCACAAGCACAAGTGAGGGAAATGAAATCACTTACGGTTGGGAGTTTGCGGGCGATACACAACCCGGCCCTGAGGATCCTACTTATCAATATGACAACAACGGCACTTACAATGTTTGCCTGAATATTGTTGCTTCGCAAGACGGACAAGTAGGCTGCATTGATACTCAGTGTCAGGATGTAGTCATTGCGGGTTTTACCAATGGAGAAATATGTCCGGGCAACATCAGCATTATCTTTTTGGAAGAAGAAGGTTGTGGCAATTATCACTTTGCTATTCAAAATGCGGAAGTGGGTGCAAGCATTGCATGGTTTCCATTGGGTGGCGAAGGAGAATTTATTATAGCAGAAGAAACAGACTACTACTACGCAGCACCCGGCATCTATGAGTTGTGTGTGGCTTACCAAAGCGAATTGTGTCCCAGTGGCACACAAATCTGCGAAGAGATTGCAGTAATTGGTTGCAGCGATTGTCCTGACACATTGCAAATCATCTCAAGCATTTGTGGTGAAGCAGCGCTTCAGTTTGGTGATGTAAATACGCCTTCCACTATGGTCAATTACAATTGGGATGATGGTGTGGTTACCAACGGTGGTGTCTCACAGATACACACCTATGCTCCGGTAAATGATGTGTACAATGTATGCGCTACCTATACCAATAACTATTGTGCAGGCGGTGTTACAGATTGTGTGGAACTTGACTATACAGGTTGCTTCGCAGAAGTCTGTCCCACTACCATTCATGTTTCCAATAGCGGATGTTTTCTCTACACACTTTCTGTGGAAGGTGCAATACCCGGTGCCACTTACGCTTGGAATGTGAATGGCTCCATTTACTCCACGCCTACGGTCAACTATACCATTCCATTTCCCAATACTGTAATTGCAATCGTGGTTTATACCGCTGCCAATTGTCCTGATGGCATTACACTCAACACTGTGGTTACTTACAACGAATGCGGTGCGGTTTGCCCCGGCATCATCACTGCCGAAGAAATTGACTGTAATGTGTATGAACTTTCTTTTCTCAATGTAGAAAATGATATGCAGGCTGAATGGAACATCAATGGAGAAACATACATAGGCACTGCGATCACCTACACGCTGCTGCAGGAAGGGACTACAGCGGTGAGTGCCGTGGTTACAAATCCTACTTGTCCGAATCCTGTCAGCCTGAGCACATCACTCAATTGGGATGATTGTGCAACAGCCTGTCCGCAGAACATCGTGGCCACCAATCTTGGTTGCAATATTTATGAGTTGACTACTGACACAATAGAAGAGGGATCAACAACTGAATGGTTCATCAGTGGGATAGAGTACATCGGTGACACTATTTATTATACACTGCCAGCCAATGATGAGGTGCAAGTAGAAATGAATTACACCAGCGGGCATTGTTCGTTTGGTGTTGATCTAAATACCACCATCAGCTTCGAGGCTTGTGCCGAAGGTTGCCCTTCGGAAATACTCATGGTGGAGCTGGGCTGCAATACCTATCAGCTCTCGCTCAATGCAAGCGAGGCAGACAGCATAACATGGAACATCAATGGCGTCACCTACACGGGCAACAACATTGGTTATGTATTGAATGAAGAAGGCACATACAATATCCTCGTCAGTTATGATGGTTTGGATTGCAGCGAGGGCATTACACTCAGCTCATCGCTCACTTTCGAAAATTGCGGAGTGGCCTGTCCTGATGCCATCACCATAGAGAACCTCTGCAACGATTACAACTTCGGTATTGATGTGGACTATCCGGAACTGGGCGCCACATGGACAATAGATGGTGAGTGGATAACAAGCACAGAAACCAGTATAGCTTACACACTGCCGGACGATGGTGACTATGAAATTGTGGTTGCTTACAACGGCCCGGATTGCCCGCTTGGAACTACACTGAGCACAACTGTAAGCTATGTCAGTTGCAACAATGTGTGCCCTGATGCACTCATCATTGACAGCCTTGGCTGCAATCAATACTACGTGCATCTGAACAACGTAGATGTAGATGAACAGGCCTTGTGGAGTATCAACGGAGTGTTGCTTCCGCCTATCAACGGAGTGTCCGTTTCACTCACCGAACCGGGCAGCACCCTGGTTGAAGTATTCTATGAAGGAACAGAATGCACTGATGGAGTGGGGCTGAGCGCAGGCATTGAGTGGAATGCATGTGGTGATGGAAGTTGCGAAGCATCCTACACGTTCACAACGGGCGAAGATGGCGAAGTGATTTTCACTAACACATCGGTGTATGAAGGCACGGCAACATGGCTATGGAACCCGGCTGAAGGCAACTTGAGCGATGAAGAATCACTAACGTTTCAATACACAGAGAATGGTATTTACAACGTGTGCCTCACTGTGATGACTGAAACCTGCACAGACACTTATTGCAACGAAGTATCAGTGGAAAATGTATTTGTGTGTGATGAAAACGAATTAGAAATAACCATTGATGGCAATAACACAAACAATAATTCTGAGCTATTGTACTACTCCATACTTGATGCTGCTAACAATACAGTTGCCAATGCTGTAGCGCTATTTCCAGTTGGTTTGAGTGCCAACACACAAGTCTTTTGTTTGCCCGATGGATGTTATTCAATCAGTGCTGATGAACCTATCAACCTCTCCGGTATTGATTTGATTGTAATGAACATCACAACTTCATCTTTGCTTGTTGACATTACCCTGCCATCTTCTCAACTCGATAGTACTATTTATCTTGGTGTCAATGCAGATTGTCCTGATGCAGTGGCCGAGGTGATATATGAGAATACCCTGAAGCTTTTTCCAAACCCTGCAAAAGATGCAGTGAACATTCAGGTGCCGCATTTGAACGGTCTGGGTTTGCTGCAAATTGCAGACATGACGGGGCGTGTGGTCATTCAGCAATCCATCAATAGCTCACTCACGTCAGTGGTACTAAATGAATTGTGTGGTGGCATCTACACCGTAATGGTTGCAACAAATGGTGAAACCCAATTTCAAAAGCTGGAAATATTGAAGTGATTTATTTGAATAAAAAAATTCAACCCCAATAAATGATGCATCAGAAGCAAATGCGTTCATCGCACTCTTTTATTCCCCATGTTGCATTTGCCTTTGTATTGTGTCTGTTGATCAGCGCATGTACTTCGAACGAAAAGCAAACCCACGGCACTGCAAACAAATTTGCAGATACTACACTGGTGCGCATCTACACACTTGCTGACCAGCGCGATGCACAAGGCGTTGCGAGTTTCTTT
>JBJXFP010000173.1:0-2631 GCA_046155615.1 Flavobacteriales bacterium
AAGCTTAAAGTAATGGTTACTTTGCCTTTTGAATCTGGCACTGAAGGGCTGGAAAACATTTCCACTCAAGTATTCACATACAATCTTGATGAATCGAATTTCGAAATTTCAAATTTCCCTTTTGTCGGAACACCCATTAGCAATCCAAATTACAACGGCTCTTTGCCATTAGAAGAAAACTTGACTTTCAATGCCAAAAATTGGACAATGGCTGACCACTCCATTTATGGAGGACCTTCTAATTCCATACGGCCAAGTGCTTTTAACGAAATTGCCATTTCGGGAAATCAAACCAAAAGCTCTGATGTTACAAGCGTTGAAATGCGAGCGCAAAATGAAATAATCGTATCAGGGGATGTCTTGATTAGTGATGGCTTTACCCTTGCTTTGCATGAGTTTGTTCATGAGATTCCAATTCCCGCAGTTGATCAAACCTTTATTGCAGCCTACTGTGCAAGCGAACAGCCCAATGGCTATAACGCCAATGCCCCTCGCAACGCCACAGTCTCCACCAATAATTTCGCAAATGTGAATTATCAGAAAAAAATTGATGCAAATATTCAGCTGGCTGCTTACCCCAACCCAACAACATCCACCCTCAACCTAAGTCTGCTCAACTTTAGTGGACAAGTCCAGTTTGATATCTACAACGCAATTGGTAACAAGCTGCAAAGTTTTTCTAAAACATTGGATGGCAGCAGAAGCATGAACTATTTGGCTTGCTCAACAGATGACTTACCCAATGGCACCTACACAATTGTAGCCCGCATGGCAGATGGCACGAGCACTACGGAGCAGTTTGTAGTATTGAGGTAAGGTATTTCAAAAAAATAGAATAGAAAAAAGTCCGGCTCTCCGAAGGCCGGACTTTTTTCTCTTCAGATTCAATTCTATTTCTCCACCATCATCTTTTCTACAAACACCTTCTCACCCGCTATAAACTCTACCATATAAAGTCCGCTGGCAAGATGTTGTTCAAAAACAACAACCGCATTCAATGAACCATCAACAACATATCTGTTGTTGTAAATTAGTTTGCCCGTGTTGTCCATGACGCGGATGAAAACTTCATCGCTTTCAATTCCCGTAAGGTTGGTGTTGAGCAATTCACCTTTGTTGGGATTGGGATAGAGGGATACCGACATGACATCATCCATCTTCTCATCGTCAAGCATGGCATTCAAATCATCGACCACATTCATTGAGCTTCCGCCAATAAAAATGATTTGTGGCAAGCCCCAGTTGCCAGCTCCATAACTGAAGGTGGGGCGGAAGCGCACCTTGTAGTAGGTATTGTTCATCAAGGCCTGCGGTGATGTGAAACTCAAGCTCAAGTTGGAAGCAGCTCCCAAGGTGTTCACTGTAAATGGAAGTCCTGTTTCAAAGGTTCCGGCACAAGAATTTACGGCTGTAAACTCCACGGTGAAATTGATGGCACCACACACAAACGGTTTGCCTTGTAGTACAGAACCTTTCAATAAAACCGCAGGACAACGTTGCTGCACTTTTGCTTCCACACTCGCATGTGGCGCTATAGTAATGGCACATACATCAGTACCCGGCACCGTTATGATTTCGCCTTCGGGCAAATTGTAAGTAACATCAATAGTGACATCATACGTACCGCCATGGCGAAGTGCAAGTGCAATGGTGGAAAGAGATATTTGACCACCACCGCTTACTGTAGTTGGCACACCCGGTGTTGGAGCAGTGGGTGTGAAATTGTATGTGTATGTATTTGCACCTGTCCACGATGATTTGAAACTGGAACACAATTCATAGGTGCCACTGCCATCAGCACAATGGCTGTCCATTAACGCTTGTACACAAACACTGAATGAGCCAAGCACACCATCATAACTGCGCACAGCTATGTAGTAAGTAGCGCCTTCGGTGAGACCTGTTGTGTTCATGTATTCTGCACCAATGCCTGCGTCATCATTCTCCATGTCCACTTGCACCCCAAGGGCATCGTGCAATTCCAAAACAATATTCATGGATGAGGTACTGGCTACAACCCGCAATGCTGCCGAAGGAGCAATTATTTTGTACCAGATATCTTGCCCGCCACCCACGGCCACGTTAGCTGATGTTCCTTGTGGCGATACTGAGGTTCCTATAAGGCTTCCGTTGAAACAATTGCCTGCCGGATAAGCAGAGCCTGATATGTTCACATTGGTAGCACCTGCAAAAGTGTCATTCACAATGGGTGAACATTCTTCATCCACATAACCATCACAATCATCATCAAGAAGATTACCACATATCTCCACAGAGACACCTGATATGGTAAGCGTATCGGGTTCAAACAGACTCCAATGTCCAAGATTGTCGCGTGTTCTTAGGTACAAGTAATGCACGCCTTGCGAAAGACAAGTTGTTGGTACCTGAACCGACTTAGTGATTTCAGTTTCGGCATCATTCACACTAACTGCGACACCGTAGCCTACACCCGGATCAGCATCAAAGAAGTATTCTGCATCCGTGATTTTTGGTTTTACTTCAAAAGGACGTGACTCCTGCAAACTCCAATGGCCCGATGCATCCTTTGTTCGCACACAAAGAATATGTTTTCCCGCAGAAAGTCCTATTGTAGAAACAATTGTATTCTTCAAAATCTCATCTTCACTG
>JBJXFP010000182.1:0-25693 GCA_046155615.1 Flavobacteriales bacterium
ATGCGTGTGCGATAGCCCGGTCTAGTAAAGTGTATAAAGAAACTGGCCTGTAGCCTATGTGAAAGTGTATCCACAACAATGGCTAATGACTTGATGATGGAGGCTGCTTCTTTTGTTCCATAGAATACCCGTACTTGGCCATCTACTTTTAAAGCTCCGCGACCGTCTACAAGCACTGGCATTTTGCCCTGTGGAGCGAGCTTACGGGCCAATACGAATTTTTTCTTCGTATCCATCAGGCTGTGTGATGTACCGGGTTTTACCTGAAAGTGCAGTATGCCTGTTTGCTCTTCATAAATGACAAATTCTTTTGCAGTTTCCAATCTCTTCATTGTGGCTTCCATTTCGCTTTCAAACAAAACATTGTAAGTGTGGATATAAAAATTGTGTGAGAAGAAAGTTATACGCAGGCTGCGTTAGCAACGCATATTTTTCACATGAGCATTATTTTACAGTCGATGTACTATTGAATAAAGTCCGCAGAAAATTTTTCCACAGTTTTCACCAGTACAAAAAAAAATGGAACTACATACAACTCTTGCCACCAACTGCATCAAACCCTCTCTCTATCACTCATTGTCAATTTCATCAAACTATCGCTTTGCTCCCACTGACTGCTTCTGCAGTTCCATCCTTCGTGGCCACACATCTATCTGTTGAAATCTTGATTTGAACATGAAGGTGGATTGGGCAGTAATCTCTTCTTTTGCTCGTACCCGCAGGGCCACCCTATAGTCTTGCAATCCTTGCTTTCACTATCGTTTTGTGTTCTGCACTATAAATTTGAAACACACTCTACTTAGCAGATAATGAGTAAACTTATACGCCTGACTTTGATGTTTGCAGTTGCCGTTGCCATGGGGCAACAAGCTTCAGCACAAATCATTTTTACCGATCCATTTACGGGCTTGCCCACCAACAGCTATGTGCTCGATACCATTTGCCAGGGCCAGAGTGTGGACCATTGTTTCAACGTGACAGGTGGTACCAACCACACCATCACCTCGTACATCAACAGCGATGGGGCCATCATCATTGCCCCTCCCAGCAATCCTTTTCCAAGGTGTTTTCGCTATACCGCTTCATTCAGCTTCACAGGAGCTGATGCCATCACCTTTACGGTAACAAACAACCTGGGGCAAACAGCCAACTGCACAGTGACCATTGTGGTGGTGAATCCTAACGCGCCTGTGAATGCAGGGCCTGACCAGCAACTGTGTAGCCCTGTGAACAGCACCACATTGAATGCAGTGACTCCCGATCCATTGGCAACAGGTTATTGGACAAAACTGACAGGGCCGGGCACCATATCAGGTGGTACTGATTCGCCTGCCATAGCCGGTGTGGATGATGATGGCGGGCCTACGGTGAATGTTTCGGGCCTGCAATTGGGCAGCAACATCTTCATCTGGCACCAGGACTATCCGTGCGACCAGAATATAGATGTGGTAACTATTTACGTGTACAACGGCACACCGCCCATAGCTGATGCCAACATCTGCTACCCCAGTGTGAGCAACCACGCTGCTGAAACGGTGAACCTCTGTGGCACCAATACCTATACGCTGTGTGCCAACAATCCCGGCACTGCGGCCACAGGCACCTGGACCATCTTCTGCGGTTCGGGTACTATTTTCAACATCAACAATCCTGCTGCACAGATCAGCAACTTGGGCAATGGCTGCAACTGCCTAGAGTGGAACATAGGCAACGGGCCATGCCCCGGTGGCGAAACCAAAGACTCGCTTTATATATGTGTGTACCCGGTGGTGCAAACTGCTGTTGCTCCTGTGGATCAGACCCGGTGTCTTGGTTCGTTCAATACGGTTTCCCTCGTGGGAAATGCTTTGTCAGGAGCCAACACAGCGCTCTGGACACAAATAAGTGGGCCTACCACGGTCACCATCAACTCGCCAGCCACCAGCACTACCACCGTGGGTGGCGCAGGCCAATGGGCCACAGGTATTTATACTTTCAATTACTTAATCACCAGCGGGCCATGCGGTACGAGCAACGATCAGGTACAGGTGTTTGTGTACAATCCTTCTATAACTATAAATGCAGGAACTGACCAGACCATCTGCCTGCCCAACAACAGCACCACATTAGCTGCTACTGCGGTACCATCACCCGGCTTTGGTACATGGAGCGTAATATCAGGCACAGGTGCATTCAGCCCCAATGCCAATACAGCCAACGCAACAGTGAGTGGCCTCAGCGTAGGTCTCAACCGCTTCCGTTGGACTGTGAGCAATGGCAATTGCGCCAACAACAATGCTTTTGACGAAGTGGACATCACCGTGTTTCCTGCCAATCAGCCTGCGGCCAATGCTGGGCCTGACCAGAACCTGACCTATAGCGGTACGGCCCTTACCACTACCATAAGTGCCAATGCGCCAACACCTCCGGGCACCGGCCTGTGGACCATCAGCCCCGCTACTGCCACCATAGCACCAGCTTCCAATCCCAATGCAACGGTCAGCAATCTGACTCCCGGCATTTACACACTTACATGGTGCCTTAGCAATGGCTCGTGCGATCCGGCTGTGTGTGATGATATGATCATCACAGTGAATAACTGTCAGGTGACTACTACCAACGCAGGGCCTGATCAAAGTTTTTGCACCCCAGCCAACAGCGCTACCATGGCTGCATCAGCAGCACCCACGCCCGCCATCGGCACTTGGACTACCATACAGGGTGGTGGTTCTATTCAGAGCATCAATAGTCCCACAACCCTTATCACAAACATACCGGCAGGAGTAAACATCTACCGCTGGACGGTCAACAACGGTTTGTGCGGCACATTCTTCGATGAGGTGACGGTAAACATATTTGATGCAAACAGTACCACTGCTTTGGCCGGGCCTGATCAGGAGTTCTGCGCTGGTGGCCCGCCTATAGTGGTAAACATGGGGGCCAATACACCTGTGCCACCAGCTACAGGTACATGGACTGGGCCCGGTACATACACTCCAAATAATCCGACCACTGCTGTGACAGGTTTACCTGTAGGCACGCACCTCTTTACATGGACTATAAACAATGGCCCTTGTGGCAGCAGCTCTGACCAGATGACCGTACTGATTTATGCACCGGGACAAACTACAGCAACGGCTAACAGCAGTGAACCCCAGATATGCACCACCAACCCCAATGTGGTGCTTACAGGCAACTCGCTTGTGAATCCTGCTACAGGCCAGTGGACCATCATTCAGGGAGGTGGTTTGCTGAGCAATCCTACAAGTCAGGTAACTAACCTGAGCGGAATACCTGTAGGTATAACCTGCGTGGAATGGCGCATCGACAATGGCCCTTGTGCTACACCAGTCACACTGGCTGATACAGTCTGTATATCAGTATTTGATGCCGCACAGGCCGATGCCGATGCAGGCCCTGATTTGGAAATATGCAGCAACATCGCCACCATCAATCTTGCAGGCAACAGCATCATATTTCCCGCGGTGGGCACATGGACGGTAAGCCCCGTTGGCCCCACTATTACAAACATCAACAATCCGACATCAACTGTGACGGGTTTGGTGGGTGGAACTACTTACACCTTTACATGGACAGTGAACAACGGGCCATGCAGCAGCAGCACCGACCAGATGGTGCTCAACTACTACAATGTAAATCAACCCGCAGCCGATGCCGGCCCTAACCAAAGCATTTGTCAGCCACTGAGTTCAGTGGTGCTGGCAGCTAACGCAGCCGACTCACCAGCCACGGGCATGTGGACTGTCATAAGCGGTCCCAATGCACCCACATTTACCCCTGATGCAAGCAGCCCGAATGCCACCCTGAGCAATCTCACTGTGGGTACTTATGTGCTACAATGGACCATTGACAATGGCGCTTGTGCTGTGTCAGAAACTTTTGATGAAGTAACGATAGAGGTATTCGATGATGAACAAACTACAGCCGATGCTGGTGATGATATTGAATTGTGTGAACCTGTATCGGACGTATTGCTCACCGGAAATAACATAGTTCCACCGGCCACCTGTATGTGGACACAAATAAGCGGGCCGAACACAGCCATCATCAACAACCCTAACCTGTCGCAGGTGAATGTGAGCGCCCTGGTGGTGGGTTGCTATGTATTCAGATATACCATTGACAATGGCTCATGTGCCAACGCAATCACTTTCGATGAGGTGCAGGTGTGCCTCTATGATTCAGAACAATCACAGGCAGATGCAGGACTTGACCAGACATTGTGTTCACCAACATCATCAGCAGTACTTGCTGCGAATAGCATTATATCTCCTGCGGTAGGCACATGGACTGTTAGCGGCCCCAATATGCCAACCTTCACACCTGATATCAATTCGCCAACTGCAACGGTGAGCAACCTGATTATTGGCACATACACCTTTACATGGAGTGTGGACAATGGTGCCTGCTTCAATGCTAACACAAGTGATGAGATGGTGATAGAAGTGTTCAATACTGATGATCCTGTGGCTAATGCAGGCGATGACCAAAGTATTTGTTCGCCAAATGATGCAGTGTTTATGGATGCCAATGATCCTACAAGTCCGGCTGAAGGGCTGTGGACCATCATCACCGGGTTTGGAACCATAGTGGATGCTACCGACCCCAACACCGAGATAACCAACTTGCCTGTTGGCACCAATTGTTTTCAGTGGACTACCGACAATGGCGGATGTGGCGCAGGAGTAACCTTTGATCAGGTATGTATAGAAGTTTTCAGCGACAACCAATTGGCGGCTGATGCAGGTGAAGATCAGGATCTGTGTACGCCAACAAGCAGTACATTTCTTGAAGGCAATGCGCTGATAAGCCCGGCCACAGGCACATGGACACAAATCAGCGGGCCGGCAGCAGTCTCTTTTATTGATAATACAAACCCCGAAACCGAAGTAACCGGATTGACCGCTGTGGGTTGTTACCAGTTTCAATGGCAGATTGACAATGGTGTTTGTGCCAATGCCATCACAACTGACACAGTGCAGGTATGTGTATTCAACAGCGGCTTCGACCCTGCATTCGCTGGTGATGATATTGAGTTGTGCTCACCAACCTCTTCTACTGTACTCGATGCCACAGCTGCTGAGGCACCGGGCGAAGGCACATGGACAGCCGATCCGGGCAATCCCTCAGTAGTCACCTTTGCACCTGATGTAAATGATCCCAATGCCACCATCAGCGGATTGGTAATAGGCGTGTACAACTTCTCGTGGGCGCTCAACTATGCAGCATGCGGTAGTGAAGATGATGAAGTGACAGTGACTGTCTATAACAGTGCGCAGGGCGAGGCACTAGCCGGACCCGATCAGCAATTGTGCACACCTACGAGCAGTACCACGTTGGCTGCTGACCCTGTGTTGCCACCGGGCTATGGCACATGGTCAGTCATCAGTGGCTCGGTTGATTTTGTAGATCCAAATGATCCAACCACCATAGCATTCAACATACAGCAAGGAACAAACGTGCTGTTATGGACTGTTTACAATGGCGATTGCTTAGCTGAAGAGTTGACAACGGACACGATGATCATTCAACTGAATGACGTGAACCAACCAGAAGCATTCGCAGGCGATGATCAATTCATCTGCACACCACAAAGCAGCGTTATGCTCACAGGTTCATTGCTCATACCACCTGCCACAGGCGAGTGGACTACTACAAGCACCGCCACCATCGTTACTCCCAATGATGTAACCACAGATGTGACAGGTTTGGAAGTTGGGATGAGTACCTTCTGCTGGACAATAGACAATGGTGCCTGCGACCCACCAAACACAACAGACTGTGTGGACATATTTGTATTTGATGAAGACCAGAGCACAGCAGATGCCGGAGTGGATCAGGAACTGTGCAGCAACCTGACTGACTGTGCCGATCTGAATGCCAACCCTATCACCTTTCCTGCGGAAGGCACGTGGGGCGTGATTGGCGGACCTTCCGTTTTGGTATTTAGTGATGTGAATGATCCGCAGGCACAGGTATGTGGATTGATACCCGGTGTTTACACACTTGAGTGGTGCGTGGACAACGGGCCATGCTTCGCTGTCACCTGCAACCAGATGACCATCACCATGTTTGATGACAGCGCTGAACCTTCTGATGTTGGCCCGGATGTAGAACTGTGTACACCTGATCAATCCATCATCACCAATGCGAATGTGGTGCCGCTGCCGGGCTTCGGCATATGGCAGGTAGTAAGTGGCAGTGGTGTTATAGATGACACTGACAATCCGCAAACGGAAATTTCAAGTATACCTATCGGCATCAACCAATTCAGTTGGTGCATAAGCAATGGTGTGTGCCCTGATGCGAACTCTTGCGACACACTCACGGTTTCTGTTTTTGATCAAGATGCACAGGCCGCAGATGCAGGCCCTGATCAGGATTGGTGCGAACCAACGAGTTGTGTCACTATGGCTGCATTGATGCCAACTGTGCCCGGCACAGGCACGTGGACAAGCCTAACCCCCGGCCCCACCATTGTCGATGCAAACGACCCATTTACTGAGATGTGTAATCTGGGTGTAGGTGAATACTTCTTCCTGTGGACGGTTTACAACGGCCCTTGTGATGTAACCAATACTACTGATCTGGTGCGCATCAGAATATTCAGCGACAACCAGAACGAAGCGGATGCCGGAGAAGACATCAGCATTTGCTCGCCCCAGGATGTGGTGACACTGAATGGCAACGATCCAATATTCCCTGCCACTGGTGTTTGGGATGCATTGGTTGGAGCCAACGGAACCATTGTGGACCAGACCAATCCGGATACGCAAGTGATAGGACTTGTACCTGACAGCGATGGCATGAGCTGCTTCGAATGGACCATTGACAATGGCCCCTGCATACCATCCATAACCATGGATACCATGTGTGTGTTTGTGTATGACTCCAACATACCAGAAGCCAATGCAGGCGAAGATCAAGAGTTGTGTGCACCTATGGATTTGAGTCCTGTGTGTGCCACACTTACAGGTTCGCTCATTGCCGGTGCTGCCACCGGACTGTGGACTCAGGACAGTGGTCCTACGCTCGCCATATTCAGCAACCCCACTGATCCGATTACCGATGTCTGCAACCTGCTTGTTGGTTGTTACGAATTCCGTTGGACAATTGATAACGGCCCTTGTGGTTCATCTACCGACATCATGCAGGTATGTGTATTTAACCCCAACGACTCTGTAGCTGATGCAGGGCCTGATGCTGAATACTGCACACCCGTGGATGTGCATACCATGAATGCCGCTAATCCGACATTTCCTAACAGTGGCGTTTGGCTGCCACTGACCAGCGGCCTCACCTATACTGACCTGTCCAATCCTGATGAAACATTCTCAGGATTGCCTGTGGGCATTAACATCTTCATCTGGACATTGGACAATGGCGCATGCGGACAAGCAAGTGATGTGATGACGGTGGTGATCTACAACGAATTCAACCCCGATGCCAATGCAGGTGACGACATAGAACTGTGCCTGCCAACTACAGAAGCTACGCTGGGTGCAGAAGCACCATTCCTGCCCGCTGTGGGCCAGTGGTTGTGGGTAAGCGGCCCGTGTCCTGATGATGTCATCATCACTGACGTAAACAATCCGAACTCATTGGTAATGGGTTTGTGCGAAGGCACCACCTGCCTGCAATGGGGCGTGGACAATGGTCCCTGCCCTAATGGAATAACACTTGATACCATGTGCATACGTGTGTATGATCCTACCACTGTTGTATTGGCAGGGCCTGACCAGTTTATCTGTACACCTACATCGCAGGTTAACATGGCAGGCAGCGTGCCCGAAGATCCCAATGTGGGTACGTGGTTCAACATCAATGGTGGTGGCACCATTGATTTCCCTGCTGATGCAAATACAACCATCAGCGATTTACCCGTGGGCATCAACACTTTCGTGTGGCAGTTTTACAATGGCGTTTGTGCGAATAATTTGCCATTGGATACGATGAGTGTTTTTGTCTATGACCAATCACAACCTCCAGCGCAGTGCATTGACGATATTGAACTCTGTTTCCCTGAAACAGATGCAGTGCTTGGCGGCAATGCCCCGGTAATTCCGGCCATCGGCTTCTGGACGCTCGTAGCCGGTAGTGGAAATATTGATAACCTTTTTGATCCAAATTCGCCTGTGAGCAACCTCACAACAGGTGACAATGTGTTTACCTGGACCATTGACAACGGGCCTTGTATTGATTCCATAACGGTAGATACCATGGTGGTGCATGTTTTCCCGGAAAATCCACAAGTGGCCAATGCAGGTATGGACTTCGAACTGTGTACGCCCGAAGCAGATGTGGTGCTGGACGCCACCGCACCTGTGGCGCCAAGCACAGCCTATTGGGAGAGTATTTCGCTCAATGGCATATTGATAGACAGTCTGAATGCAAACTCTGATGTGATAAGCCTCACTGTTGGCATACACACACTGGCGTGGCACGTATATAATGGCCCGTGCGACCCTGAAGATGTGGATCAGATGAGCATAGTGGTGTATGATGCCACTGCACCTGTTGCTGATGCAGGTGTGGATATAGAAATATGCTCACCACTTGACAGTGTGCAGATGGCGGGTAGCATAGTCACCTTCCCCGGCAATGGCCAATGGACATTGGGCGCACACCCCGGCAATCCGGCTATTGTAAATCCTCCTGACAGTGCTACATGGATTACTGACCTGAGCATTGGTATTACCGAATTGATCTGGACTTTCGACAATGGCGACTGCGGCACTACTTCCGATACCATGCTGGTTTCAGTATTCAATCCGGCACAGGCCGATGCCAGCACAGGCGCTGATGAATTCATTTGTGATCCTCCTGCAAGTATTGACCTGGTGGGCAATGCCGCCACAAGTCCTGCCTATGGATGGTGGGAACAAATAGCGGGTGACAGCATCGCGGTGATTGCAGATACAAGTGCCAACATCACCACTGCTACCAACATTGCACTGAATGAAACTGCCTTCGTGTGGCACATATACAATGGTGCCTGCGACAACAGCCACACTACTGATACCATCTGGTTCTTTGTAAATGACAGTGAAGTGGCCAATGCTGATGCGGGCAAAGACACCACCTTCTGCGGAGAGCAGGCGCTGTTCCAGTTGAACGGAAGCGAATTGGTAGGAACAGTGCAAGGCCCGGCCACAGGCCTGTGGACTGCGCTCGATTCGCCATCAGGCAGCATCATGGATGAAAATGATCCGAACACCACCCTCACCAATGTGCCTGTGGGTGTGCACTGCTTCGAGTGGATGGTGGACAATGGTGCATGTGGCGTAAGTGCCGATACCATGTGCATCACTATTTATGATCCCGGGCACGAGGTGGCTTATGCAGGCGAAGATGCCGAGATATGCAGCGATCAGTTTTCGCCTTATACGCTCAATGCAAATGCTGTTGAATTCCCTGCCATTGGCTACTGGACTATTACCGAAGGTGAAATAGTATTAGATGATTCGCTGAACAACCAGGCAAGTGTGATATACCTCGGCAGTGTATCGGTACCACTTGTGAATGAAGAAAATTGGCTCACTTGGACGATTGATAATGGTGATTGCGGAACCAGTACTGACAGCGTACTCTATGTATTGCTTGATTGCGAGACTATAGTGATACCCGATGCATTCTCGCCCAATGCCGATGGGACCAACGATGTATTCTACATACCCAACCTTGAATACTATCCTCTGAACAACATCCAGATATTCAACAGGTGGGGTGCTTTGGTTTATCAGGCATCGCCCTATAAAAACGACTGGGACGGGACCAATACACAAAGTGCCATGATGGGGGATGAATTGCCGACTGCTACATACTACTACGTGCTTGATTTGGGCGAAGTGTATGAACAGGAACAGCGCTCAGTATTTACAGGCTATGTATATCTGAAACGATAAAAAAGAATTCTAAACGTTCTCATTGAAGCAAGCAGAATGAAAATGAAAAAAACAATATTGTTGATTTGTGCAGCAGTGGCAGGTCTGCAACTATGTGCTCAGCAGGATCCGCTATTTACACAGTACATGTTCAATACGCTCAGCATCAATCCTGCTTATGCAGGCAGTGCTGACCGCCTGAGCGCAGTGGCCATACACCGCTCGCAATGGGTCAATTTTGAAGGCGCGCCTACCACACAAAGCATCACCGCACACAGCCCATTGAAAAATGAAAACATCAGTATTGGAGGCAGCATCATTAACGACAAGTATGGGCCGGTGAAACAAACAGGCATCTACGTGGATGCGAGCTACCGCATATTCATGGGCCGCAACAGGCTGGCCTTCGGACTGAAGGGTGGGGTGAATTTGTTCAGCGCCAACCTGACTGACCTGAGTCCATGGGTGAAGGATGATGCGGTATTCGCAAGCAACATCAGTAACAGCCCCTTGCCCAACTTCGGCTTCGGAGCCATGTACTACAGCAAACGATTTTATGCGGGCATCTCTGCTCCCAAGCTGTTGAGCAACCGCTTGCTGCCGGACAATTTGCCCGATACGGTGACGCTGAACAGTGTGGAGAAACAACACCTCTTCCTCATTGCAGGTGGTGTATTTGATATTTCGTACTACACCAAATTCAAACCAACACTGATGCTGCGCACGGTGAGCGGTGCACCTCTGAGTGCTGAGGTAACTGCCCAGTTTTTATTTTATGAAAAGCTGTGGGTAGGTGCCATGTATCGCTGGGAAGATGCTGTGGGTGTGCTGATGCAATATGAGGTGAACAACAAATTCAAAATCGGATATGCCTACGACTATACGCTCAGCGATATACGAAGGTATAGCGATGGCTCACACGAAATCATGCTCGGATTCGACCTGATCAAAGGTTTTCCGGCTGATCTGTCGCCAAGGTATTTCTAAAAACATTGAGGTGAATCACGCCTCACTCCTTTTCAATACAGTGAGGAGATTACGTCTTATTGTCAGATGAAGTATCAATGCGTGGCTTGTACCCAGGGCAAGTGATGGAACGGGCTGCAAGCCTACCCCATTGCGATTTGGAAGGCAGCTCAACAAAACACTTTTTCAAAAAAAGGGCCGCCTCAACAGGCAGCCCTTGTCATGTCATTTTCAATCTTCATCAATTACCTATTTCACTCATGAATTTGATGTGCATTAGTCGCAGTTGTTCTTCTTCATACTCGCCATCGAAGTGGGCTTCGGCCTTTCTGATATCGTCACTTTCTGCACCCATGAAGTAGTCCATTATTTCCTCCTGCTGGTCTTCATCCAATTCATCTTCTATGAAGTATTGGATGTTCAGCTTGGTGCCTGAACTAACTATGGCTTCCAATTCCTCAAGCAATTCATTTTTACTCTTACCCAGCCCCTTGGCTATGTCCGGCAGCGATATGCGCTTATCTATGTTCTGTATTATCTGTACTTTGTGTGAACTCTTGTTCACAGCACTTTTTATTACAAAGTCCATAGGACGTTCTACATCATTCTCCTTGCAATAACGCTGTATCAAGTCAACAAATGGCTGACCGAACTTTGTAGCCTTGCCTTTGCCCACACCTCCTATCTGAGCCAACTCATCTAAAGTGATGGGATATGCAGTACACATCTCCTCCATGGTAGGGTCTTGCAGAATGACGTAAGGTGGAATTTTTTTCTCCTTACTCATCTTAGCGCGCAGTTCTTTCAGCATCGCGAACAGTTGTTCGTCCACTGCGCCACCACCTTGTTTGGGTATTATCAATTCATCATCATCCACATCACCTATTTCTTCTTCTTTCACCACTTTGAAGCTGACAGGCTTCTTCATGAAAGCACGTCCTTCTTCAGATATTTTGAGTGTGCCGTAAGTTTCAATTTCCTTGTTCACCAATCCGCGCACATACATCTGGCGCACTATGGCATTCCAGAATTTTTCATCGAACTCGCTGCCCTCACCGAAGTATTTGCTCAGGTGTCCTTTGTAGGTAGTCACTTCTGAGGTTTTCACTCCGCTTATTACACGGCAGATGAATCCGGCTTTGTGCAATTCGTTGAACTCTTCTATGCAGTTCAGTATGATTTGTACATACTCGCTGCCCTCTATCATTTCCTTCGGATTGCGCGAGTTGTCGTCCATGCCTGCGCCATCGCCATTCACGGGGTCCCACTCTTCGCCAAAGTAGTGCAGCAGGTATTGCCTGCGGCTCATAGCAGTTTCTGCATAGGCAATTACTTCCTGGATCAGCAACATGCCTATTTCTTGCTCTGCTACCGGTTTGCCCTGAAGGAATTTCTCAAGTTTCTCTATGTCCTTTGGAGAATAAAATGCTAGGCAAACACCTTCGCCACCATCACGGCCTGCGCGGCCTGTTTCCTGGTAGTAACTCTCCAGCGACTTGGGTATGTCGTGGTGTATTACAAAGCGCACATCTGGCTTGTCTATACCCATACCAAAAGCTATAGTGGCGCATATCACATCCACATCCTGCATCAGAAATTGGTCTTGCACACGGCTGCGCTGTGCGCCCTCCATACCTGCGTGGTAGGGCAGTGCTTTGATTCCATTTACCTGCAGCAACTCTGCAATTTCTTCAGTTTTCCTCCTGCTTAGGCAATAGATAATGCCACTCTTGCCAGAGTTGGCTTTGATGTATTGGATGATTTGTTTGCCTACATTGTTCTTGGCTCTTATCTCATAGAAGAGATTGGCGCGGTTGAAACTGTCTTTGAAGATTTTTGAATCCATCATGCCCAGGTTCTTTTGTATGTCCTGCTGCACCTTGGGTGTGGCTGTAGCTGTCAGGGCCATGATGGGGCAATCAGCTATCTGCTCTATGATGGGGCGAAGCCTGCGGTATTCAGGACGGAAGTCGTGGCCCCATTCTGATATACAGTGTGCTTCATCTATGGCAACAAATGAAATTTTGCATGAGCGGAAGAACTCCACATTCTCATCCTTATTCAGACTCTCTGGTGCTACATACAGCAACTTGCAATGGCCGCTTTGTATGTCAGTTTTTACTTGTGCTATTTCTGTCTTGTTAAGCGATGAGTTGATGAAGTGCGCCACTCCGTCCTTGTCGCTGAATGCGCGCATGGCATCCACCTGATTCTTCATCAGTGCTATGAGTGGCGATACCACAATGGCTGTACCCTCAAGCATGAGTGCCGGCAACTGGTAGCACAAAGATTTGCCGCCACCGGTAGGCATTATTACAAATGTGTCGTTGCCCTCGAGCACCGCATCTACTACGCCTTCCTGAAGGCCTTTGAATTTGCTGAAACCGAAAAACTGTTTGAGAGCCTCTTTCGGTGAAAGGTCTACTACTGTTTGCATGTGTTGTGTTGACTGTGATGGCTTGCTTTAAAGACAAGCAATCGTTGATTGAAAATAAATTAGGTAGAAATTTATATAGGCAATAAAATGATTTTCTAAAAGTAATAATTCATCATCCGCAAACAAATCGAAATATTTAAATGGGATGAAATCCTTCACTTTTTTTTGAAGGAGCGCGAATGTAACACATGTCTGAAGAAGTAAAAAAGCACTTTCCTTGCAAGCTATGCAGTAATGATTAGGCTCTAATCGTTCAATCTGGAAGAGACCTTGACTTATAGAATTGCTGCACTGCCATTGGCGAATTGGAGCGGAGTCTATTGCCGCGCGAAATACCAAACAGATGCATGGCCATAGAGCAGCCCCATGAGCCAATAGGGAAGAGTGTATGACAGCGCCTCCATTTGACTTTTGGTAAAATACATTGCGATGAGAAACATGATTGCTGTAGCCAGCGTGCAGAACAAAAAGACAGTGAGATGACCTTTCAGCATGGAATGCTGAAGGCACCACTTCAATAAGTAAAGAAATGGAAGTGCAATAGCAAAGCTTCCAATCGAAACAATAAAGCCTAAGGGTATTATCTCTGCAATTTTAGTGAAGCTTGCAAACGGGCCGAACGCATCACAAAGAACTCTTGCAGTGTGAACAGTATTCAAAACAAGCAAGACTAAATGCCAGCCAACCATCCAGCGCTCTGTCTCTTGTTTATTTAATTTTCTCATCAGTATTCCTTGCTGAATTCCATGGCACGGAATCGCATGGCGGCAATCTATACTCGCCATGTGCTAAGGCATAGTGATTGAAACCTGCGTGTACATTGCGCCCCCTTATTTACAACCAACTATGTTCGTTATATCAGAGATTTTTCCGCAGCATGGCGGCAGCCTGCAAGTAGCAGAGCAGATGATACTGCAAAGCAAAATGGGCGGTGCTGATGCCGTGAAGGTGCAGCTATATACTGCCACGCAATTCGGTGCTGAACGTGCCTACCTCGAACTTTCAAAAGACGGATTGAAACGCCTGCGCGACTATGCAGGCACCATTGGCATACCGCTGTTTGCCACGCCATTTACCATGGACAGATTAGACTGGTGCCTGGAGCTTGACCTGCCCTACCTCAAAGTGGCAGCTCGCATGCACAAAGAATTTCCGGAACTGACTGCGGCTATCATGAGCCACAAGAAGCCAACCTTCGTCAGCATCCCCTCCGACATGAATCCGGACGAGGTCATAAAATTTGACCATTCCACTTACTTCTATTGTGTGGTGAAATACCCAACCCGAGTGGATGAATTTTCCATGCCTGATTTTTCAAAATCAATTTTTCATGGAATCAGCGACCACACACTGGGCAATGCAGGTGCATTGTTCGCTGTTGCACATGGCGCTAAGTATCTGGAAAAACACTTCACCCTGCGCAAGTCATTTCAATATGAAACAGAGAAGGCGCACTTAGGCAGTATGGACATGCAAGACCTGATGGAGATAAAACAAACAGCCTTCGAATTCGAGCGCATACGCAAGGTGCTTGGCTATGACAAGTGAGTTAAAGCAAGCAATAGCAACCTTCAAACGCATAGAAAAGGCGTGGACCGCTGAGGATAAAAACAGTGATGATTACCTCGCGGCTGTTTGCTTTTACGAGAATATGTCGTACCGCCTGTTCGAAACAGCTAAGCACGATCGGCTCATTGGTTTCCGCATCATCATGCGCCTATACAAGCGCATATTCGAACACAGCAATGATGCTATCAGAAAATTGGAGGAGCAGGGCGACACCATCATTGTTGGTGGTATCATCAAAACGCGCGAGAATGTGATTGAATACATACAGCGCAGCAGCCGGGCCAACATTCATTCATATATAGCTAAAGATTTCATTCCCCAACTGAAGCGCGGCAAACGCAAATTCATGCTTGCTCTTTTGCCATTTGCCTTACGTCAGGCATTTCGCTGTGTCACCGATTTCAAAAGGCTGAATGTTGCTCTGAGTATTTATGAAGTGGCAGAAATTGCCTTCATTCTGCATTACATACGCGAGCATCGCATCAAACATGTGTATGATTTTGTGCCGTATGAAAAGGATGGCAACCTCATGAGTCTGGTGCTGAAACAGGAAGGCATCACCATTACCAAAATACCAAGCAGTGGTCCGCTGGCCACGCACAATCGCATATTGCTTGGTGATGAAATCATTTGCAGCACACCTTACCACTACGAAGAGCAGAAGAAATTCCGAGACTCGCTGCGCGCTCAAACTTTCACATTGTGGCCGCCTGAACGCGCGTTTCTCTATTTTGATCGCTACACCACACATCCGACACCTCAGGCATACACACTTGGATTTTACTCGCATGGTGACTGGCTGCGCAGGGAAGAAAAACACAGCGAGCACGGCAGAAAAGTGGGGGAAGCTGAACAAGCCATCCTGAAATATTTGTCAAACTTCGTGGCGGAGTATCCGCAATACAAGCTCATTGTTTTTCCGCATCCGCGTGAGAAGAAAAAAGAGATTTCCGAGAAGTCGTTGCAGTTTTATACCAAGGCCATTGGCAACAGCAACTTCGAAATGATGAATGAAAATGTTGGTACCGCTTACAATTTCGAACGTGTGGACATAGCAGTAGCAGCCTTCAGTACCATTCTCTACGAAAGGTTGTTTTGCGGATACAAAACACTTATCGGCAACATTGGCCTGAGTGATTTCCCGATGAATGGCAGTACCCTGAACAACATTTGCTTTGGCGACTATGAAGAGATGAAAAAACTCATCGAACTGTATGGTGCTCATGACGAAGACTTTTATTTCAATCATTCTGACCTCGATGACTATCGCTACACACACTATCCGAAGCCTTGACCAATGGCCGCGAACAAACAAATCCTCCTGATCAATTTCGACTTTCCGCCCAATCAGGGTATTGGTGGAAGGCGTTGGGGAAAGCTCGCCAAACAGTTAGCCCATGAGGGATACCATGTGCATGTAATAAAGGCTGATCCGGTTGAACACAATAACCCAAGCACCTGGAGCGATGATGTGCAGCACCCAAATATTCATGTGCACTCATTGCCTCGCTCTTATCCGCAAGTGGTTTCGCATCCTACCGGAAAATGGATAGACAAATTGCGTTATCGCATGGCTGTCAAAAAACTCAAGCGCATAGAGCGTGGAACCATCTATGATATTTCGATTGGCTGGAACGAAGTGTTTGCACCATCTGCCGCTGAACTGATCCAAAAACACAATATCACGAATGTGATAGCCACAGGTGCGCCATGGAATGTGTTGCTGTACACCGTGCAACTCAAAGAAAAATTTGCAGCACTCAACATCATAGTTGACTACCGCGACCCATGGCTAAATGCGCGCAACTATGGTATGCAAAATCTTTCACCGGAAAGAAAGCAAGCAGAAGTAAACAAGCAGAAGGCAGTGCTGATGTATGCCGATGTCGTGTTGACACCTTATGAATATCTCACTCGCGAACTTGAGGACTTTGCAAAAGAGCACAAGATGGGAAGTGCAAAGTTTGAAGTGCTCACACACTTCTATGATGCTGATGACATCAAAACAACTTCAACCACAAACCGCAGTGATAAGATTGTGTTTGTATATGGTGGCGACTTGTATTACGAATTGGACAAGGAGCTGGAACTATTACGCGAACAATTGCTGCAGTTGAGAAATGTAAAACCGGATTTGTACGCTCAAGTTGAGTTTCGCATTTTCTCTACTCAACCAGACTACAAAAAATTTGAAGGCCTTGATGCCGTGAAGATGAATGGCACGATTGGGAAAAAAATATTTGAAGAATTGCAGCGCGCAGATTTTTCATTGGTGATGTTGTCGCATTCCAAACGGAACGATCGCACTACCAAGTTTTTCGAATACTTGCCACTTCGCAAACCCATGCTGGTGATAGCTGACGCAGGAGAAGTGACAAACTTTGTGCAACAGCATCAACTTGGATATGTGTTGAATGAAACTGAAAATTCCTTAGAAAAAATACTTGAACACAGGCTTGCAGGCAACTTGAATTTCGATGCGCAGTTCGACATTGCACCCTACTCATTGCATCAAGCTACGGCACAACTGATAGGTTATCTGAAGTGAAAATACTCTACTACAGCCCGCACCCCAATGTGAACATGGCAGCGCCCAGTGGGCCGGGCACGCACATACGCGAAGTAGTGAGCGCGTTCGGGAACAGTGGTCACACAGTGGTGCGATTGATAGCAGGTGGCGAAACCCTGAGTAGTTCAGCATCCATTCAATTCAAAAAGCGGGGATACAAAAAGTTTATCCCAACAGTTTTGTGGCAGACAATGAAGGACTATAAGCTGCTGCGTTTTGACAAGATGATGGAGCAGCAACTGCTGCAATTGATTGAAAAAGAAAAGCCGGATATAATCTATGAACGTGCTTACTACCTGATGGGTTCAGGGCATCGTGCTGCTAAAACCACAGGCATGAAGTATGTGTGCGAAATCAACGCGCCATACCCCGATGAAAAGGCTGAGATGGAAGGCAAAAGTTTGTTTCATCACAAAGCGGTGATGAATGAAAAAGAACAAGCATGGCAGGCACACAGCATTGTTGTAGTCTCATCAGCGTTGAAAAAATATTTGATTGAGAAAACAGGTGTGAATGAGGGTAAGATCATCATTACACCCAACGCTGTAAATCCGGAACATATTGAAATAAAGCGTGGCTTGCTTGCTGAAATCAGAAACAAGCTTGAAGTAAGAACTGATGATAAAGTGATTGGTTTTGTAGGTTCCATATTCCCATACCACGGTGTGGATATACTGCTCGAGGCATTTGTGCAACTGAAAGCAAAAGGCAAAGACAACATCAAACTATTGATAGTGGGCGATGGTGAAATTCTAAACCAATTGAAGCAGCAAGCAGCTGACAGCGTATATGCTTCAGACATCCATTTCACAGGCAACGTGCCACATGCGCAGGTATATACTTATATAGAAGCAATGGATATAACGGTGATGGCGCGCAGCAACTGGTACGGCAGCCCGGTTAAAATATTTGAATATGGTGCAATGAGGAAATTAGTGATAGCACCTGACGAAATTCCTGTGCATGATGTAATGGTGCATGACCAAAACGGCTACATCATAAAAGCAGATAGGCAGAGTCTTGTGTACCATTTGGAACTTGCGCTGAACGATGCACAACATGCTGAAACACTCGCTGCCAACTTCCACCAAAAGGTGATGCGTGAACACACCTGGCAGCATGTGGGTGATGCGATATTGAATAGTCTTCAATAGCAATACAGCTTCTCAGAAATACTTGACTTGTAGAAGCAGGTAGTATAAGTTTGACCTAAACAATTTTTCGATTTATGACATAAAAAGTTTACACACATACTCGCGTTGCTGATCGTATTCACATCAAAAGTCTCCAGCTAACCATTTGAATCCACGACAGTGTGCATCAAGCGAACGCGTCCGAAAGGGCGTGTTCTCTATGCTTTACTGTTGTTCGTGGAGGTCGTCTGGAGACACCTTGATGTGAATGGTTTGCAAAGGTTCACGCCCGAGTTATATCCACCCGAATCATCTTAGAACCTTGTTGATTCAACTAATACTGACAACACGAAACAGAAGGAACTGAACCAAATTTTCGAAGACTTCAATCTTCGGGTTGAAGCACACTCGCTAAAAATTCTTTTTCTAAATCGTTCCGTTGCGGTGTACCAATCGGATGCTCGCAACACGGACAAAAACCTTAATCAAAATGAAACAATTTTCTATGCTTTTCATGGCCATAGCACTTCATGCCATTGGCGTCAATGCTCAAACTGTTATCAATGAAACATGGCAGCGATTGACTGGTGCGCCTGACCCCAATATCAATTGGAGTGCAAGCGCAATAGACGGTGACAACAACTTGATAAATGCAGGTAACACGGAAAGTGGTTCATCGGAGAATCTAAACATGCATATAGTAAAGCTTGCTGGAACTGATGGCACCGTGCTGTGGGAAGTAGAGTGGAATAGCCAAAGCAATGCAGACGATTATGCAACGGATGTGGTTACTACCTCCGATGCCGTATATGTATGTGGTGCCAGCGTAACATCTCTAACGGATATAGTTTTCGTTACGTTCAAACTTGACTTGACTGATGGAGAATTGTTGTGGTATTATGAGTATGATGAAGGAATAGCCAATATCCCTTCAAGTCTTGAAGTTATCGAAAATGACGGTGTTTATGTTGCGGGTTCTACCACCTCAGTCAATACATCATCAGACTATCTGGCACTGAAACTTGATGAAGACGATGGAGAAGAAGTCTGGGCACAGACTTACGATTACAGCGAAGATTACGACCTTGGTGTACGGCTCAAAGTGAACAATGAAACAGCGTATGTGACGGGAGTGAGTGGCACAAGTTGGACAGATACTGAAATAACCACAGTCGCGTTTGACAGATTCACTGGCAGTTTTATTGGCGTCAGTAACATACCAAATCCTTCAGATTTTATCGATACACCAACAGACATCACCACTGATGTTGAAGGCAATGTGTACATCAGTGGCAAGTATCACAATGGTGATGACTACGACATGAAAGTGATCAAACTCGACTACCAGTTGAATTTGGTATGGCAAGCAGACTGGGACGGTGGTAACGAGGATGTGGCCAACGCCTTGGCAGTGGATGAGGAGAACAATGTGTACATTACAGGCTATACCATCAATCAGGACACTTTGAAAGAGATGATTACAATCGCCTTTGATGATGATGGTGAACAAGTTTGGGAGAAACGCAAACTGGTCAAGCCACTCTATGAGGAAACTTGCGGAACCGATATTGACTATCGTTATGGAAACCTCATTGCAGTTGGCTACTTTCAACAGGAAGGCAATTACTATCAACTTATCTACAACTACAGAATTGCAGACGGCTTTCCTAATTGGATTGAAGAATTCAAAGCAGTTGAAATGAGCAATGAATTGCTCATGCAAATAAAAATTATTGGTTCTGGTTCTGTCTTTACAACAGCAGCATCTGAAGAAATTGGAGGATACCGCTATGCATCCGTTCGATACGATTTCAGAAGACATCATCGCACACCGCACTTCAACGAGAATGACGAACCTGACTACGCAGCACATGAAGTATTCATTCGCTTTGTGCCCGATGCTTTAAATTATTCCACCATTGATAATACAAACCTGCACTTTGGTAAGCTGAGTGCATTTATTGATACCGCAGTACTTTCTGCTTTCAATACTAAGCTTGGTGAAGATGCCAAAGACTTCACCATGATAAAACTTGCAAAAAGATTGACGAGTGACATGGACTCAGCTATTGGAGCAGATGGAATCGAAAGAGAAATTCTTCCTTTCTACACATGGCTCACACTCGAATTACCAGTGGAAATGGATCCGATTTGGGCATGCGAACAATTGAGCGAGTTGGATGAGTACATTGTGAATATGTCGGTGAATCAAATCTCCACTTTGGATGAAATTCCTGATGATGAATACTATCTGTTTGATCAGGCGAGTTTACACGCAGTGCCCTGGTTGAATACTGGTTCTATTTATGATGTCAATGTGGAGCCCGCTTGGGATGTTGTGGATGGCTGGAATGCAATAGCTGAGAGTTTTCACCCGCCCGCTAAAATTGCTATTTTTGATACAGGCACACTCACAACTCACATTGATCTACAATCTTCAATAGGAGGCACAGTAATTGGCGGTTTAGATTTAGTACAAGGCGGTGCTACCAGTGTTTTCGATACCATGGATCCAAGTGATACTGGGCATGGAACATCCGTCACAGGATTGATTTCAGCAACTCGAAATAACAACAGCAAAATAGCAGGCATTGCAGGAGGCGATGCATCAGAAAGTCTTTATACTTCTGTGCCGGTACCCATCGAATCATATCGGGTCCTTGCATCAGACGGTTTCTATCCTGAACTTGGTGACTCAATTACACACGATTCTCTCATGCATGGCTACTGGACTACTGTTGCAGAAGCTCAAATCTTTGCTTCCTTTCTCCTCAGTGATTCTCCTGCTACTATCATCAATCAATCGCACAGCGGCAAATGGACAAGGTATGGCAGCGAGTGGTCTGTGGTAGATGAATTCACACTTCTGAACAGAACTCTTTTTTACCAACAATGTCTGAATGTGTGTAGCGCGGGCAATGATGGCAACACAAACCCGAAATGGCCTGCAATGACCCTTGGTCCGGAAATGCAGCAGATGGCCATTGGCGCAAGTGATAGCCTTGGACTGAAGCCCAGTTGGAGTTCATTTGGTAACGAACTGGACATGATAGCACCAGGAATACCGGAAATCGTGGTCACACTCAACAACTATAGTGATAGTGCGGTCTATACATTTGACGGTACCTCTGCATCTGCACCCCATGTCACAGGCGCTGCGGCCCTCATGCAGGTATATATCAATACACATCCTGATGCGCCTAATCCATTGAGTCCTGAAGACATTGAAATACTCTGCGAGCGATTTGCAGACGATGCAATAGACACGCTTAGCGAATCAATAATCTTTACAGAAGGCTATGATATTTATTCCGGCTTTGGCAAACTGAATATCGGAAATATTTTCGACAGCATCCAGCTACCAAATTTTCGCATTTGGCATTTTGATACAGACGTGCATGAAGAAGATCTGGTTTATCAGGGATTGGATACATTACATTGGCGAAAGGACCTCAACTGGGCTGCTGGCTTCAGCACATACAACAACCCAACTTATGTAGTTGAAGTATATAAGGCCATTATTGACAATCCACATGATATTATGGGTGCTCAGATAATAGATTCCTGGGGGCGAAACAGCGACTCTAAACTCGTATCCATAGACAGCATAGGCACCGAATTCGAATTTATATATGGCTATCCTGATGTACAAGTCGAATACATAGATGAAGACCACGCCATCATTTCAGGATACGTATTCAAGTTCGTCAGCACCGATGCATGGTATCCTTATGCCCCAATCGGGCCCAACCTTCCAATTTCCTACACAGTCTATACTGCTGGTGGCTTCACGCAAATTCCTGAATATTCAAACGGGCTCCAATTCAACTTGTATCCTAACCCAAACAATGGCCAATTCAATCTTGAAGTACCCATCACGGATCCGGGTACCTACACCATTCAAGTCTTTGATCCGCAAGGCAACTTGTTAGCCAATCAGAAATTTGGCGCCAACCAAATCGGCTTGTATCATAAAACACTTAATTTGTCTCATATATCTGACGGAGTTTACCTCCTTTCAATTCAAACAGACAATGCAGTTGGTACACTAAGATTCATCAAACAATGAAGTACACCTCCATTCTCGTTCTTGCCCTCATTGCAAGTACCTGCAAAAAAGAAAAGACCACCGCCACTGGGGCGGTGGTCTTTGACACTACCGTCCATTGTTCAGAAAGCGTGGACAGCGTCTATGCATTTCCCCCTTGTCCCGATGGCGTAGCAATCTGCTTTCCAACAGAAGCCTCCTGCCTCAACGACACCCTTTGGAAATTCCCGTGCTTCAACCCCAACAATCCAAACGAAATATGCTATATCGAACGCAAGCCTCAGTCCACATCCCGTTTCTTGAAATACAACATCCTAACAGGTGAAAAAACCTTGCTTTATGAGAATATTACTTATGGTGGACAGCCCATCTGGTGCAAAAACAACTGGGCCTATTTCGCTGGCTTTGGTAAGAACGTAGCCAGAATCAACATGAGCTCAGGTGCCAAAGAGATGCTTACAAATCTTAACCAGGATCGCTGGGTCACTCCGAACATAATTACTGGCGAATGCATGTTTGCCAGATATGTCACCAATGCAGAAATGTATGGAATCAAAATAGATCCTAACGGTACAGTAATAGACACTGTTAGCCGCATACCACGTGGTGACTGGAGGCATAACATAGGAACCAGTGGCATAGGCCACACAATGCTTCTGATCAGGAATTATAGCACTGGCACTTTAGATACCTTGTATGAGTTTCCTGTTCAACAAGGCTCAATTCAAAACATAAAAATTCACCCCAACAACAAAGACGTCTATTTCACCCAATTTTACATAGACGGCATGTACAAAGTCAATATAGATTCAAAAGAACTCACTCTCGTTAAAGAAGGAAACAACAGCCTTTGGTACGACAACTTTTCCATTTCACAAGACGGCCAAAAAATTGTATTTGAAAAAGTATATTGCCAATACCTTGTACCCGGGGCCATGGCCCCCGTATCCATGAAAACCGAAATCTGGCTCATGGACATTGACGGCTGCAACGAGCGCAAGTTGAATCTTGATTTATAAAATGTCCATGGTTTTATGTGCATCGTTTCGCACTCATTGCCAACAAGCCTTGGGCCTGACAGTAAACTACAAAAAAGCCGTCAACTACTGACGGCTCTTTTGTTGCTCTCAATGGCACTGATGTACTTTCTCCCGAAGTGCACCTGCGCCTTTTTATAGGAAGATGAAGGCTACCTGGCGAAGCCCTCTACTATGTCGCTCCATGGGCCCTGGCCCGCTGCGCCAATGGCCGCCACGCGGAAATATTTGCGCGTGAGCGATGGAAGACCATTGACAATCTGCTGGGCACGGCTTGCTATGCCTGCCTGTGTCCAACCTGTTTCTACTGTGGGGTTGTCCGATACCTGCACCACGTATGTGCGCGCACCGTATATTACTTTCCACTTCAGTTTTATCTCTCCCACTACGTTAGTAGTGATTGATTTTAAATTCTGAACCTGACCTAACGGCCCAATCGGAGTTGGGTCCTTCCTCAATTCAAAACCTGAAAGCAAGGCCCACGCCTCGTCATTTTTCGCAGTCAGTTCCACATACACTGCCAACTCTTCCAGGGTTTCCACCAGCAACTCCTCCTGCGCATCGCGTGCTGCGCGGTCGGCTTGGGTGCCTTGTTCTGCCCGCGATATGGCATTGCGCGTGTCGGTGATCATGGTGGCAAAGGCCCCCATAGCAATGGGCGGTGTAACGAACTTGGCCGCATTCAAGGTCATTTGGTCGTGTACGAATTCTCCAACATCACATTTTTCTGATGCTGTTTTTCCATCAAGATTTAAAGCAATCTGTACCATTTTGTTTGTGTTTTTTGATAATGAAATACTACAAGGATGAGAGCAGCAAATCATGTTACGCAGTGACCGGACAGGCACTCCGGTCTTGCTGATGCGGGCGCGGGAGACACCCCCAAGGGCAACAGAACAAACAAACCTATGTGGCAACAACGAGCGAGTGCATGCGCTTGGTTGACGGTGTTGTTGCCTTGCATCACAAAGACGAATCATCATTTTTAAGTGTTGCCTTCGCATGCAGCTTTTTTTTATCAACACTTCGCCTTTTTTGTGAATAGCGATGCCTCTTCGAAAGAAGAAAATGCCGTCATAAAAAGTTGCTCAACGAATGCACAGAATGGCGATGCAATAGTGCTGAAAAGCTGATTATGTCTGCACAATGGCTACATGAACAATAAAAATCGTTGTGCATTTTTGAACTATCAATATGCTTTTTTGAAAGATGTATTTGCATCTGCCAAAACACAGTTTGCATTCCACGGAAAAGGATAAAACATCACGCATAAAAGCTATCCGATTTCAAAAAAACAATATGCGTTTGCTCCTAACCAATATGCCTTTTTTCTAAATCAGTTTGCGTTTTGCTGTAAACAGTTTGCCTTTTTACAAAAACGCAAACTCTTTTTTTATGTTCTACGTGTAAAAATGGTGTGGTCAACCTGCCATTTGCAACAGGGCAATCGCAGTATGAATTTTAAATGATAACAAGTGCTACCCCGTAGGGGTTGAATATGAATAACCTCGGGTGAAACCCATGGTTGCCTGACGTTTGCGATTCGAGAACCCCGAAGGGGTTCAACCACCCCCATGATGATGTTGAACCCCTTCGGGGTTCTGTTAAAGAGTTGATCTGTTTCCCACGGGTTTCACCCGCGGTTAATGAAATTGAACCCCTTCGGGGTTTCCACTTATCCAATCAGGAAATTCTTCAAGAGAATCTATAAAGCGGTTGCCTGCCGCTGGCCAAAGGATAGTCGGTTCGCAGTGTAGTTTGCACCCTCCAATGCCCCTGCTTTATTACCCTTGCGCACTGATATGAAAATCCTGCTCCTCACCGATGGCATCTATCCCTATGTGATAGGAGGCATGCAAAAACACTCGCATTACTTAGCGAAGTTTCTTGCCGTGCAGGGGCACGGGGTAACACTTGTGCACTGTGTGGCGCACCATGCACCACTGCCTACCGAGGCAGAAGTGAAACATGCCTTGGGCCTTGAGGAAGTAAGTAATTTTGGAAGCATAGCTCTGCATTTTCCACCATCGGGATTTTTGCCCGGCCATTA
>JBJXFP010000188.1:0-33367 GCA_046155615.1 Flavobacteriales bacterium
CCAACGATATTGAGTTGGATGAAGAAATACTCATTTACTCGGTGATAAGTGACGAAAGCAATGGCCTGTTCGAAATGTTTGCAAACGGCACATATAGCTACACGCCCAATGATGGCTTTATAGGCACAGCCTATGTTTATTATGAAGGCTGTGACCCATGTGGTGCATGCAATGACGGACTTCTAACTATAGTAGTGACGGAAGTAGTAATAGAGAATTATTCACCCGTTGCGAACTCCATCACTTATGATATATGTCAGGCACAAAGCTTTGCATTGGATATGGATGACTTGATAAGCGATGTGGAAAGTCAGGACGCAGCATTGCAAATAACCATAACACCACCTGCTACTGGCAATATCATTTACAATGAATTTGAGCACACCCTGCAGTACACAGCTGATGTGGTAAGTGCGGATGATGTAGAAATAAACTACACAGTGTGCGACAACGCGCTTGAGCCCCTTTGTGCAAGTGGAACTATATATGTGAACATAACGGCATCAGCTACACCCAACATATCGGAGGTGATGGTAACCCATGTTGACTGTCACGGAGGTGATGATGGCAGCATCCAAATACTTGCACTGAGTGGCGTTGGGAACTTGATCGTTACCTGGTTCGATGATTCGCATGACATGGAAAAGAACAACCTGGAAGCAGGTGACTATACCATCACCGTATCGAGCGATGCATTGTGCAACGTGGACGGCAACTACCTGCTCACAGTGTCGCAACCTGCTGCTCCACTTGTTGCCAGTGCTGACTTTGTTAGCGGAATTTCAGTTGGTGTCAACGGTGCAATAGACATATCCATCAGTGGAGGCACTGCTCCTTACGAAATAGTGTGGATTGGTCCGGGTGGGTTCTTTGCAGAAACAGAAGACATCAATGAGCTTCTGAACACAGGTCAATACACCGCGTATATCACTGATCTGAATAACTGTGATGCACAGATAGAAGTGGACATAACCGATGTATTGGAATTAGAATCAACCTTTGAGGCACAACTAATGCCCAATCCTGCTGATGACCACTCCGTGCTTTTGTTGCAAGGACTCAATGGCGAAAAAATATCTTACACCATTACGGATGCCTCAGGCCGAATGGTAATGCAGAGCTTGTACAACTTGTGGCCATCTGCACACCGCGAATTGATAGATATGAATGGCTGGGCAAGCGGTGTGTATCAATTGAAACTTAGAACAGAGCAAAAACAGCAAGTGCTGAAGTTGATGAAACAATAACATCCGGAATAGCCCAAAAAAAAGAAGGGCGACTCTGCTGCACAGGATCGGCCTTCTTCATTTTCAGAATTGATTTACACTAAGCCATCTGTAAGTCACTCGCGAACAACTTATAGCTGTGCATCATGTCATTCACACGCCTGCTTACCGCTTTCAGGTAGGCGTTGTCCATCCTATTCATTAGTGCTTCATCTATCAGGTCGGCTATCATTTCCATCTCTGATTCCTTCATTCCACGAGTAGTAACTGCAGGCGTGCCTATGCGAATGCCACTTGTCACCATGGGCGATTTGTCATCAAAAGGAACCATGTTTTTATTTACAGTAATGTGTGCGCTGATGAGCGCAGCATCAGCTTCTTTGCCTGTAATGTTTTTGTTGCGCAAGTCTAAAAGGAAGCAATGGTTGTCTGTACCGCCACTCACTATTTCATAGCCGCGCGATATCAATGCTGACGAAAGTGCTTTTGCATTTTTCATCACTTGTTCGCTATAAGATTTGAATGATGGTTGTAGTGCTTCGGCAAATGCCACCGCCTTTGCCGCTATCACATGCTCAAGCGGGCCGCCCTGCATACCGGGAAAAACACCACTGTCCAGCAACGAACTCATCATACGCAGTTCGCCCTTCAGTGTTTTTATCCCAAAAGGATTTTCAAAATCATTGCCCATCATGATGACACCACCGCGCGGTCCGCGCAAAGTTTTATGCGTAGTGGTTGTTACCATGTGGCAATGTTTCATCGGATCATTCAGCAGCCCTTTGGCTATAAGTCCTGCGGGGTGCGATATGTCAGCCATCAACAATGCACCTACACTATCAGCTATTAGCCTGAAACGCTCGTACTCCCAATCGCGGCTGTATGCTGATGCACCACAGATTATCAACTTAGGTTTTTCGCGCATGGCCACAGCCTCCACATCTTCCATGTGCACACGTCCCGATTCCTTACGCACTCCGTAAAAAACTGCGCGATACAATTTACCACTGAAGTTGACCGGAGAGCCATGTGTAAGATGTCCGCCCTGCGACAAGTCCAATCCCAAAATGGTATCACCGGGTTTCAAAACAGAAAGCATCACAGCACTGTTGGCATTGGCCCCGCTATGTGGCTGGACATTGGCCCATGCCGCACCAAACAATTGTTTCAGTCTGTCAATAGCGAGTTGTTCTACTTCATCCACCACCTCGCACCCGCCATAGTAACGCTTACCGGGCAAGCCTTCAGCATACTTGTTGGTAAGCACGCTGCCCATGGCCTGCATCACTTGCGGACTCACAAAATTTTCAGATGCTATCAACTCAATACCGTGCAACTGGCGTTGATGCTCTTTCTCTATCAGATTAAAAATGGCTTGGTCTTGCATGTTGATTTTTTTTTAAGAATTGCGAATGTAGCCGCTATGATTTTTGAATGAGCTCAGTCCAAAATGCATCTATTTCACTTATGAAATTCGCTGGCGTGTGCACCGTATCACACAGCATTCTGCTGTACTTCATCATAGCCTCGTGCTGAGTTTCGTTGGTAAGAAACTTCTCCAACGCTTCAGCAATACCCTGGGCATCTTCTGATCTTGCTAAGTAGCCATTCTTGCCATCTTTCACAAACAAACTTGTGCGGCCTACGTTGCATGCAATGATGACGTTGCCTGCGGCCATGGCCTCATTCATAGCCAGTGACGGAAAATTTTCCAACTCTTGCGTGCTTACATAACAAGAGCTGCTGTTCAGAATTGGAGCCAGGTTGTTGGTGCCTGATGATATTTGAATAATGCCTTGCAGGCCCAGCGATTCAATCATCTGCACGTATTGAGGTTTCAATTTTCCATCGCCATAAATGGTGACTTGCCAACCGCTGAATAGTGATGCACTCTTCGCGTGCAATATGGCAACCGCTTGAATAAACATATCAGGTCGCTTGTAATCCACCAGCGCACTGGCCCATACAATGTGTTGCTCTTTGGATTCAGGCCGATACTTATTGGTGTCGCAAAAGCGACTGTGAATGCACTTCACCAATGGTTGTTTTTCAAACACACCTGAAGTTTTTACCCAATCCACAAAATCATCGTACCATGAATAGATACCATGAAAATGTATTTTCCTGAAAAGATTTTCATACTTGACGTCTAAATTGTAACGGCCAGTATAGCGAAGGCCGTGAGCTGTGGGAATGCCATCATAGGTAACGGTAAATACACGCTTGATGCGCAAGATGCTTTGCAGCCATTGCATCCAGCGCAATTGTGTTCGAGGATCCAAACGGTTGCTGTATGACAACACATGAAAAACATGGATGCGATATCTGATGAGTTTATACAGCAACTCCAGCGTTTCAAATAAGCTGTGCAAACGAGTTGGAAATTCACGCAGGTAAATAACATTGGCATGATCAAGCTCATGGTGAGCATAGTCAACACGCAGGGCAGCAGGATTGTTTGTTTTTATGAAATAGAACAGCTCGAATGCATGTTCACCCTGCGTATACTGCTGAAAAAAAGTCGGGAAAAAAACTTTTGGCCCGCGCTTCACACGGCCTGATGTCATGGCCTGGTAAATTGCGATTCTTTTCTTTCGCTGCATGAATGCGGTCTCAATCGTTGAATAAAAATGTCAGATAGCATTTCAGCATCATACACCCAGACATTTTCTGAATTTATAAATCACTTCATTCACTTGCTCATGGGCCATCGGGACAAATAGTGGAATGAGTATGCTGCGATCTGCGGCATCTTCTGAGATGGGCAGTGAAAGTCCTTTACATTCATTTGCATAGGCAGTTTCGCGGTGGGCATTCATGATTCCGCGTCTGGTGGACACACCTTCATCGAGCATCATTTGCATCAGATCATTTCTACTCAGACTGCATTCAGGCTTCAGGTAAATGCTGAACGATTGCCAGTTGGTGAAATAACCTTCTTCCTCCTTCGGCAAACGAATGAATGGAATGTCAGCAAGTGCATTTAGGTAATGATTTGCAATTTTTCTTCTTTCAGAAAGAATCCAATCAAGTTTTGAAAGTTGCTGAATACCAACCGCGGCTTGGATATCCGTGAGGCGATAGTTGTAACCCACTTCCACATGGTCTTCAAAAATGATTTTGGTGCTGCTGTGGCGAACCCGATCATTCACACTCATGGCATGTTGCCGCAAGAGTTTTACTCTATTTGCGTATGCCTCATTGTTGGTAGCAATCATTCCGCCATCGCCTGTGGTAATCACCTTGCGTGGATGGAATGAAAAGCAAACCAGGTCTGAGTGTGAACCAATCTTCTTGCCTTTGTATGAGCTGCCCGCAGCGCAGGCAGCATCTTCTATCAATATCAATTGATGCTTGTCGCACAATGTGCGAAAGGCGTCAATGTCAGCAGGCATACCTATCTGATGCACCAACAAGATTGCTTTGGTTTTGGAAGTAATTCGTTTGGCAACATCACTTGCATCCAGATTGTAGGTATGGGCATTCACCTCTGCGAACACGGGCTTCGCACCTACATACTTGATGCAGTTTGCAGTAGCCACATAACTCATGCTTGGGCAAATGACTTCATCGCCTTCCTTCACACCGGCCACTATCATCGCCAGGTGAAGCGCAGTGGTACAGTTGCTTAGAGCTACTGCGTATTTAGAACCAACGTAAGCCGCAAATTTTTCCTCAAACTCCTGCACACGCGGGCCTTGGGTAATCCAGCCGGTGAGTATGGTATCGTGTGCGGCTTTCGCATCGTCTTCGTTCAGATATGGTTTGGCTATGGCGATCATTTCTAAGTCTGTTTTGTAATTACTTCTTCCTCGCATACATCACCATCCTGAAACCATGCAACCCGATGATGGTGCCAAAGGTTTCAATCATATTGATAGCGAACTTGGCAATGACTGACACCTTTTGTCCGGGTCGTGAAGTATCATATTGAAAATGCCGTGTGCTGATAATATCGTAGCCGGTGTCTTCCAAAATTTTGCGCAATGACTTGGTGGTGAAGAAGCAAGTGTGTGTGCAGGCAAAAATGTTGTCCATGGCACTTCGCATTCCAAGTGCATGCAGCCAGTGGGCCATTTTCACAATCATTGATGCGTGGTTGGGTGTGTACACCACCAACTCGCCCTTGTCACTCAGCAGTTTTTTCAAATTCTTCAGTATGTCAGTTGGGTTTTCTAAATGTTCCATGATGTCCATCATGCTGATCACGTCATAGGTATTTCCATCGTGAATGTCGTCCACATTTTTGTTTATCACCCTATGCCCTTTGCGTTGAACCACCTCGGCCAGCTTGCTACTCAATTCTACCCCTGTGGTATTGAAACCCACGCTTCGTGCAGTGTCCAAGAGGGTGCCCATACCGCTGCCTATGTCCAGCAATTCAGCATGACCATTGTTCTCAATTCTGTTTTTGCTTTCGCTCAGGATGCTACTGAAGAGTTGGCGGGCAGAATCGCCACTGTATTCTTCCATGTTTTGAAAGCCATCAGCATAGTCATCATTGTAAAGCGTATTTAGATCCTTGTCAAAAGATTTATAGAGGAGATCACAATGATTGCACTTGCGCACAAGGCCCGGAAGCCCCATTTGTGCGTGGGCTACAGGTTTGGTCACATCATACATCTCTTTGAATGAAGAGCTGCCGCAAAGTGGACAATTCACATTCTTCATACGTTCACATTTTGCTTTGCGAAATACCACTCGCTCAATTCTTTCAGGCCTTGTTCGAGTGTGATGGTGGCCTTGTAGCCAAGCATCTTCTCAGCCTTGCTCACATCAGCCAGTCTGCGGCTCACAGGGTTTATTGAGCTTTCTTCTCTGTATTCAGGCGTCAGGTTGCTGTCATTTACTTTCAGCAGTGTAATTAGCAATTCGCTCAAACTGGTTTCCACGCACATACCCACATTGAAGGTTTCATCAGTTGCATCAGAGAGCAATGCTGCAATGTTCGACTTGGCCACATCGCGCACATGCACAAAGTCCATAGAGGTTTTTCCATCACCATAGATGAGCGGATTCCTGCCATCACGAATGCAGTCGAGCCACTTGATCATCACCTCGGTGTATTTGCCATCAGTGTCCATACGTGCTCCATACACATTGAAGTAGCGCAGGGCGCAATAGTCCAAGCCATACATGAATTTGAAGGACCGAAACAAACCTTCGCCCCACATTTTGGCAGCACCATAAAAAGTTTGGTTATCGTAAGGATTGTCGCTTTCAGGAGTTGGGAAATGTTGCGCAAGGCCATAAACAGAAGCGCTGCTACTGTATATCACCTTCTTTATTTTGTGCTTTACGCAAAGTTGTGCAATGTCAAAGGTGCTTTTCAACATCACCTCAAAACCATCGTTGGGATTTGCATAGCAGGCATTGATGCGCAGTGCAGCCATGTGAAAAACATAATCACTTCTTTGAATACACTTTTCCATCAAAGCGGTATCGCGTATGTCGCCTTCTATTATTTCCACCAATGGATTGGCAGAAAAATTCTTCATGTTCTCGCGTGAGCCACGAATGAAATTGTCAACGATGATGATATGTTTTGGTTGGTGCTCCAGCAGCAACTCCACTACATAAGAACCGATAAAACCAGCGCCACCTGTAACGAAAATGGTGCTTCCTGTTATTTTATTTGACATAGCTATTGAGTAAAAGAAAAATACGTGAACCCTTTCTTTTAAAAGGCGCGCGAATGTAGAACTACTTTTTACATCGCTTTGTTTTGCTATTCATCGCGTAGTATGGTAAGCGTGCCTTCGCGTGTGAATACATTGCCATCATATCCCTCTCCACGCATGGTGTAGTAGTAGGTGCCTGCTGAAATATCGTTGCCGGGCGACCACGAATCACCAGGAGAATCAATGCTGCCCACTTCATTGCCCCAGCGATTGTATATCTGCACTTTCAGGGTTTCGAAGTAGGTTGATTCAATGAAAAAGACTTCGTTGCCGTCTTTGCCATTGGGTGTTATCACATTGGGAATAGTGAACAACTCGGCAGGTAAATACACAAACACTGTTTGTGTAGCCATGTCAGTGCATCCATCCAGATAAGCAGTGAGGGTGACTGTGTAAGTAGCGGCTGTCTCATAAAGCTGCGATTGTGCATCGTTTATCTCTTGATCAGTTGCAGTATTCCCATTGCCAAAGTCCCAATCGAATGTTGCATCTGCAGTACTGTTGTTGTCAAAGGTGACTTGCAAAGGCTCAAGGCCCTCATCGGGCAGTGCATCAAAAGAAGCATTTACAATGATTACATCAATACTCACGGTAGCACTGCCGCTGCAGCCGTTGGCATCTGTTCCGGTTACGGTGTATGTGATGTCGTTAGCAGGTGTGGCAGTGGGTGTTGCGGTGTTCTCACCATCCAATGTAGTGGGTGGTGTCCAGTTGTATTGTGTAAGTCCGGTGGCAAGCAGTGTGGTGCTTTCACCCTGGCAAATCGGATTTTCACCTGATACAGTTGCGGTAACAACAGGATTAGGCAACACAGTAATAGTAACCGCATCGCTATTCACGCAGCCATTCGCATCAGTACCTGTAACTGTGTATGTGGTAGTGGCTGATGGCGATGCAACAGGGTTGGCCACATTGCCTGCACTTAAGCCCGAAGTCGGACTCCATGTGTATTGCGAAGCACCAGAAGCATTCAGTGCTGCATCATCATCCTCGCACATAGAATCATCGGATCCAGCCTGCACATTGGGTAACGCATTTACCGTAATCACTTCGGTATCCAGCGCTTCGCAAATGCCTTGAACGGTGTATGTGACATCAAAAGTACCGGTACCTGAAGCAGCAGGATCGAAGAGGCCAATAGTATTTACACCCATTCCACCCCAGGTACCGCCTGATACATCAGCGTATAGTTGTGAGGGCAGATCATCAATACAAAATTGATTATCACCACTGATATTCACTTCAGGCACAGCTTGCACTTCTATATACAATGTGCCTGTAATTGGGCACACTTCATCCAGCAGATATTCGATAAGGTGATTGCCTTCACCGGCAACTTCCGGGTCAAAAAATCCATTTGCAGCATCAGTAATACCTGGCCCGCTCCATGTTCCACCTACATCATCCGCAACCAATGTAATAGGGTCTTCGCTTATACACAAAACATCTACAGGCAAAATATTTGTAGTGCCGGGCTGTAGCACATACATGGTGATGGTATCACTTACATCACATGCGCCCGGTGGCATGAAAATGATTTGATGAATGCCGGGGCCAGCCACCGCAGGTTCGAAAATTCCATTCGAGCCGTCAACAATGCCAACACCTGACCAGTTGCCACTTGCGAGATTCACTGGTAAATCCACAGCGGGATCGTCAATACAATAGTTAGTATTAGCAGGCTCTATCACGGCCACCTCTCCGCCTTGAAAATCATAAGCCTCGGTGTCCTCATCAGTGCCACCGCATAAAGCACCGGGATTGGTGCCGGTAAGCTCCAGCGTAAACTCAGTGTCTACAGCAGGACCTGGATTGAGTAAGATGCTGAGTGAGCTGGTGTTGTTTGGAATGGTGAAAGGCGGTTCTGCTGTCCAGATATAACCGAAAGTAAAATTGATAGGCATAGCGGGTGGTGCCGGTACGGTAAAAATGGAAGCCGAACTTGAACTGCATGAATTGTCGTTGATTGTGCTGTTGAAACCCGGTGGTGTGGTATAAGAATATGTGACCGGGTCACCACCTACCGAAGTTCCAGAAAAAGTGAGCGTAGCATCGGTGAGTGCGCCCACATCAATACCCACACAATCCCAAATCTGCACAGCCCAACCTGCTTGGGAGGCATCACAGCCATAAAGCGGAGCCCAATTGATGGCAGTGGGCACGGCACCATAGGAACCATAAGTACCGGTGAGTGGTGTGGGTGCTGTACATATATTGATGTTGGCAACCGATTCAGAAGAGAAACACAAGTTGCTGATGTTATCGCCACCGTTGCAAATACCAGGGCTTGGTGCCAGCGTAATGTCAGGACTGCCACAGGAAGAAGGGCCGCGCAGGTGAAATGCCAAATCAGAAACGAAAGTGTGGGTACCTGAAAAACAAACGGTGATTTGCGTATTTGCATCCACTATCAATGCATTGTCAGGATTGGGTACCAAAGACGGAGGATTGTAATAAGGCGTGACAGTACCGTTGGTTATTTGTCCTGTGAGTTGCACCGTGGTGCATCCGGGATTTATGGGAATCACATTTACACTCGGATTTGTATTGATGCGCACCACCCAAACGATGTGCACGCCAACCACTGTGCCCACCGCATCGGTTATCTGGCAACGGTATCCGTTGGGTTGCAAATTGGACTGTGTGCTGGTGAGCAAATCATTCTGCGTAACTAAAGCATTCCAACTGTTGCCTGCAACATTGAAACTTTGCCATACAAAATCCCATGGAGAAGTGCCGCCCATTGGAGTAGCAATCAATGTGGCAGTTTGACCAGCACAGAGGTAAAACAAACTGTCATTGTCATCACCGTTTGTATAGCTTGTAGTATCGGAAAAGGTGCAGTTGGTGCAACTGATTTGTGCGTTGGCTTGGGTGGCCATAAACACAAGAGCAGCAAGAAGAATTTTTTTCATTTCTGTAGATAGATTCAATTGAGGCATGAGTTGAAATAAAGGGCTTCGACAAAAAGAAAATCAGAGTCCGTAGTATGTCAGAAAATGTTCGATATCAGCAGTAGCCGAATCGCTGTCAGGCAGAACGACTTGCTGTATGCCTAATAAGAAAAATAGTTTTTGCCACGCACTCCGCTCATGCTGTTGTGCCGCCACGCTGAAGGTGATTGTATTGCCCTGCACCGTCAGTTTTAGTACTGTTTTGTTTTCACCGGCCCATTGCAATGCTGCATCCACATGCGCCTTGTCTATGGCAGTGGTAGTGATGAAAGTGGTGTTGAAGTATCCATCATCGGAAGCTGTCATGGATGGAACGCTAGCGAATGAAGCGGTGGATTGAGCAACGGTGAAAAAAGAAATGAAACAGCAAAAAGCTGTGAACAGAATTTTTTGCATGGAGCAGTTCGGTATTGGTTAAGGCGTTTGTGAAAAAAACGAAGTGTAGCTATACCATCCATTTTTTGCAGTTGCGAATATGGGCAAATAAAACGAAATTGGAACTGGCCAGATTCAGCAGCCCGGACCTTTCAAAAGCAACTTGCCATTTTCTTCCACCAATTCAGCACCCAATGATTCGGCCAGTATACCAGCAATGGTGCGGATGTCCTGACCATCGAAGGTGACGGAAATGCGGCAATTGTTCAGCTCAGGTGTCAGGATTTGCAATTCGTTGTTGTATGCTTCATTGAGCTTGCGCACTACACGTTCCAGGCGCGCATTTCTGAACCGGAATTTGCCTGTGGCATAACTGCTTTCATTTTCAGTATCGGCACCTTGTTCGGCTTTGACATAGTTGCCAGTCTGCTTTAAATAGTAGCCCATCTCACCAGCCTGAATTACCAAACCTTCGCTGCCGAAGTTGTACATTTTCACGACACCTTCATCCACACTTACAGTAACTGTATCACCTGCATGGCGCACATTGAAGGCAGTGCCTATGTCTTGTATTATCAAATCGCCCGCATGTATTTCAAATGTTGTTTGAGGGTCCTTTGCAACATTGAAGTAAGCTTCGCCTGTCAGGTGCACTTCACGCTTTTTCTCCTGTGTATTGTATGAATACGTGAGCGAAGCATTTTTATTCAGCACCGTTTGTGTGCCATCAGCGAGGGTGTCTTTCACGATGGTGTCTGTTGCACTTAGGCTGTATGTTTCAGCACGAGTTCCTGCACTCTGCCACCACCACACAGCCGCGAAACCCAGCAGCACAGCCACAGTGGCAGCCATACGCCACCAGTTGTTATCTGCTTTCGGTTTTAGCTGCACCACCTTGTTGGTGGCTTCTCCAAATGAAATTTTTGACTGCACCTTACGCCATGCCGCAGCGGTGTCGAACTGTAGTTCCGTTTGCCATACATCCACCTTCTGCGACAGGTTTTGCATCTGTATGAAGTAGGCATCGTTGTCAGCATGGAGGCCGCGCCACATTTCCACAATGGCCACATCGCCATCGGTGGCCTCACCACTCAACATGCGCGCAATCAACGTGTCTATATGTTCATCGTATTTCTCCAAAGTTGTCTATCTAATGTGATGTCAAAATCAATATTGCAATGGTTAAAAATTCTTTTAGCTCCTCACGCATGATGCGCAGTGCTTTGCCCATGTGGTTCTCTACTGTTTTTATTGAAATGTCTAATTCAGCAGCTATCTCAGCATACTTCAAATCGTGCATGCGACTGAGTTTAAAAACAAGACCACACTGCTCAGGTAGTTTGCTCATGGCCTGATTTATTCTGTCAGTCAGCTCATCGGCTATCATCACCTGCTTCACATCTTCTGCAGATGTGGCCGTGTGCTCCATGGCATATTGGCGATGCTGTCGTTTTACCTTATCATGTTTCAATGCATTGAGGCAGGCATTGCGTACGCTGCGGTAGAGATACGATTTCAGCGAAGATTCAATGTGGATATCGTTGCGTTTTTCCCAAAAGTTTACAAAAGCATTTTGCACCAACTCTTCAGCCTCAGGCTTATCACCTCTGAAAGAGTATGCAAAGTTGCAAAGCGGATTGTACCAGGTATCGAACAGCATTTTGAAAGCTTGTTGGTCGCCCTGCTGCAGTGCATTCATTATGTCTTGCTCTTGGTTGGTCACAAGGCATGCGCGGTGATGTGTGGGCGCAATGTATGTGTTGCAGAAACAGACCAAACTTGCAGACAACTCAAATGGCTAATACCCCTATTTATGATTACAAATTTTTACTGAAAGAAAATCCTTCACTTCTTCAATATCACAAACTCTGTTCTTCGATTTTTGGCACGGCCATCATCAGTATTGTTATCAGCTATGGGTTGTGTTTCGCCTTTGCCCTCGCTCTTCAGTCGCTTGGCATCTACACCCAGGCTTACTAAATACTGCACCACTTCGAATGCGCGCTCGGCACTAAGTGCAAAGTTGGCTTTGTCATCACCCACATTGTCCGTGTGGCCCACAATGCGCACCTGCATGGTGGGGTGGCTTTGCAGGTAGTCTGCAAATGCATCCAATATTGGTTTGCTTTGTTCTTCTATGTCAGCTTTGTTGGTCAGGTAGTAGATGTCGTTTATCACCAGGGGTGAATTTTCAATGGACTCCTGTGTTTTCACTTCCACCTTTACTACACTGGGTGCAGGTTTACCCTGCTGTACTATCATGGTGGTGTTGAATGCCACATCTTCAGCCTTTATGCTCATGGTCACAGTTTCGTTTGTTTTCAGTTTTACAATAGCTGCATAGCTACCGTCATCGCTGTTCACCTGCACCTCTTCTTTCACTTTGCTTGAGGCATAGTTTATTTCCACTACTGCATTTTGGGGTGGCTGTCCGTTGACATCGGTTGCAGTGCCTTTCATCACCATCACCTTCTCAGGTTTGGCTTTCTCGGGCATAGCAAATTTATACACATCATAGCCGCGGTTGCCGCGAAAGTTGCGCGCACCGAAGTAGGCCACTTCACCATCAGCGCTTACTACGATGCCCAGTTCATCCTCTGTACTGTTGATGGGGTATCCAATGTTTTTCGGAGTGCTGAAGGTGCCATCAGCATTCATCTGGCAATAAAAAATATCCATGGCACCCACTCCCGTGTGGCCGCTGCTGGCGAAGTACATGGTGTGGCTGTCGCTGTGTATATACGGTGCTTTCTCTTGTCCGCTGGTGTTTATTTCAGCACCCAGTGGCTTAGATGCGCTCCATGTTCCATCGGTCAGTTTTTTACTTATGAAAATATCATGCGTGAAATTTCCACTTCCATCTTTCCAACATTCTGGCCGCACTGCGGCAAAAAGTAAAGTCTTTCCATCGCCACTTAGCGAAGGCTGCGACTCCCATCCCTCAGGAGTGTTTATGTTATCGCCAAGGCTTGTCAGTTCACCCCAGTAGTACACCTTTTCTCCCTTATCATTTACACTCATCTCATATCGCGCGCTGAATAAGTCCACATTGTTCTGGTTCTTGGGCACAGGGTTTTTTATGGCCACAATGAGTTCTCGGTTGTCCACAGATATGGTGGCGCCACCGCAGTTGTTACCAAGATTGAAAGGATCGGGCAATGCCTTGCCCTGGTCAAACTCTGTGTTGATGTCAGGTCGTTTACACCATGTAAACTCTTCAACCTGACGTGGGGCGAGGTCGCCTTTGGCTTGCTTAGTTACAAACCGTGTGATGAACATCACCTCGCCATCGGGTGAAATGAAGGGCAGGTACTCATCGCCTGTGGTGCTCACGCCATTCACTTTGACTGGATCAAATTTGATAGCGGGGTCATAAATTTCTGCGTACACTTTTACACTTTTCAATGACTCTTCCACTTCTGCATATTTTGTTTGATAGTCGCGATCAAACTTGGATGGATCGCCATCAGGAAAGCGCAAAAATTTGTTGAAGTATTCCTCTGCCTTCACATAGTCGCCACTGAGGTAACAGATAGCTCCGAGCAAATAGAATTGTTCAGAATGGTATTCAGCACATAGTTCGGTAAGATGTTCCAAATGTTTGCGTGGTTCATCAAAAGTGCCGCTGCGTTTTCCTTTCATGTAGCCCACTTCGCCCAAGCGCATGAGGCATGGCAGGCAGTTGGGATCTTCCTCTATGGTTTTCTCCAAAAATTCTTGTCTCTCCTCTGCCTCATACTTCTTGGTGTCGCGGCTTTGCTCTATGAGCTTTTCTATTTTGGACGAAGTCTCATAAGCACAATTGTCCTGCGCATTGGAAACACAGACGCACAAGAAGGCTGGAAATAGAAATAGTAAAAACTTCACGTTGATTTTTTTGGTATTGGTGGATTACAAACTGTAATCGAAAATTCAGGCCAAATATTGCAATCAATCTGACAGACATGCCATGGCAGTTGCCCAAAGATTTACGACAAAAACCAAAACCAATATTTTCGTGCGCATGACAGAAGCCCGGATAGATGTAAATCAATTTGACGACATCAGGCCATACAATGATGCTGAACTACGTGAGGCCATCAAGCGATTGGTGCAGGAACCTCTGCTCATCCGGGCCATGCGCTGGGTTTATCCCGGCCTCAGCAAAGCCAGCATAGTGAAGATGTTTGAAAGTGTTCAGACCGTGCAACAATTTCAGGAAGAGATTGGCGCACCTGCCATGAAGGTGATAACACAAATGACCACCAGTGGCCTTTCATTTTCCAACATAGAAAACATACAGCGCAACACACCCTATCTATTTATCAGCAACCACCGCGACATCATACTTGATAGCGCACTGCTGAATGTGAGCCTGATGGAGCGAGGCTATAAAACCACTGAGATAGCTATTGGCGACAACTTGCTGAGCACACCACTGGTGCGCGACCTGGTGCGCAGCAACAAGAATGTGATAGTAAACCGCGATGTGAATGCGAAAGAAATCTACCACTACTCGCTGCGGCTGAGCAACTACATCAAACATCTGATAACGGAAAAAAAGACAAGCCTATGGATAGCACAACGTGAAGGCCGCAGCAAGGATGGTGATGACAGAACAAGCACCGGACTGCTGAAGATGTTTGCCATGAGTGCAACACAAACGCTGGAGTCAGCATTGCACGAGCTGCACATTGTGCCCATGTGTGTTAGTTATGAGTACGATCCGTGCGACTTACTCAAAACTCACGAGCTGATGCACAAACGCATCAGCGGAAGCTACACCAAACAAAAAGGTGAAGACTTCCTGAGCATGCTTACCGGCCTTACAGGACACAAAGGCAGAGTAAACATTGCAGTGGGCCGCGAGCTGACTGATGCACTTGATGCCATGCGCAACGTGCAAAACAAGAACGAAAAATTCAGGATGCTTGGCGAGGCCATTGACCGCGAGATGTACCGCATATATAAACTATGGCCTACCAACTATATAGCATGCGACTTGCTGCATGGCACCAAAGAATACAGAGAGCACTACACCAACATACAGCGCATTGCATTCCTGAACTATGTGCGTGGCCGTGTTATCTCACTCTCGCTTGGACGCAGTAAAACCAAATTGCCGAAGGAGAACTTTGCAAAAACTGCACGCGAGATAATGTTGGAGATGTATGCCAACCCTGTGTTGAACAAAAAGAACATCACACAATCAATTGTGACGGATACCCTTGCTCATCCGTAATACTGCGCAATAGCATTTTTGAATTATTGAATCTTTGAATTATTGAATCCTTGAATAAGACAATACTGATAACGGGCGCCACCAGCGGCTTTGGCAAAGCCATGGCACTGCTCTTTGCTTCGCACGGTTGCCGCATCATCATTACAGGGCGCAGGCAGGAGAGATTGGCTGCACTGCAAACACAATTGGAACAAGAACACAACACTACGGTGCTTGCGTTAAACTTCGATGTGCGCAATCAGGCTGAAGTGGAGCAAGTGCTGCAATCCATTTCTGATGAATGGAAACAAGTGGATGTGCTGATAAACAATGCAGGCCTTGCATTGGGTCGTGAACCTGTACACGAGGCCTTACTGAGCGACTGGGAAGAGATGATAGACACCAACCTGAAGGGCTTGCTGTATGTGACACGCGAAGTATCTAAGTGGATGGTGACGCGCAAGAGTGGCCACATCATCAACATAGGATCGGTGGCTGGCAAAGAGGCTTATGCGGGTGGCAATGTGTATAGCGCTACCAAATTTGCAGTAGATGCATTGACCAAAAGCATGCGCATCGATTTTCTACCACACAACATACGTGTGTCGCAAATAGCACCTGGTGCTGCGGAGACCGAATTCAGCTTAGTGCGTTTCCATGGTGATGAAAGAAAAGCCAAAGCAGTGTACCAGGGTTTCATACCACTGAGTGCTGACGATATAGCAGACGCAGCATGGTACGTGGCTTCGCGGCCAATGCATGTATGTATCAACGACCTCGTAATCATGCCCACAGCACAAGCCAATGCACAAAATATTTTGCGCAGTTGAAGCAGTCTATAAGTAGTGAGCTTTGAGCGATGGGTTTTGTGCTGCGAACTATTAGCTGAGATGGATAAGTGTATAGTGGCTGGCTACTGACAACTGGCCACCGACCACTATTCACCGCTCAGGTTTGTAAGCAGCCAGCACTTGCTGTGCATCGGTTGTGGCCATCAGTTGTTGCAGTGTAGTGTCAGGAAATTTCTCCATGTATTGGCGAACCATTTTCCAGCCTATCCACACACCTAATTGTGGTGGTGAGTCTTGCGGAATGTTTTGCGCATTGGTGAAAGGCCCCGGGTCAAACCACTTCTTTATTTCAAATTGTTTGGTCATGAACATCACATTTTCATTGGCCAATTCTTTCCAGATATTCCACTCATTGGTAGCAGCCCATGCCAACTGTTCGGAAGTCCAGTTCATCAGTTGAGCATCGCTCTGGTCCGGCACCAGTGCTTCTGCCACGTACATCATCTTGCCATAGAATATGAGTGTGCGCAGAAAATCTTTTGTGTCTTCGTATCCCCGGCTTTGCATGGCAGCCCATCCTTTGGCAGCATCGGCCACTATGTAGTGTGCATCCATGCCTTGCTTTGTATATGCAGGAAAACGCACCGGATCCAATTGACGTGTGAGGCGATGGTCAGTGCCGAGGTAACAATCCAACGCTATGCCCAAGCTGCTGTCCACAGGCGCAATGTTGGTGTTGTACGCACTTTGATAAAACACCACGCAAGGCACCAGGCTGTCAGGAAAAAAGTGATGCCATCGTTGCACCATGTCAGTGAGTTGCACTTTGATGGGTTCGAGTTTTTCTTCGGTAAAGACTTGTTGAATCTCGGCATTGGACTCAGCCATGTTTCTGTCTTGCACAAAAGGAATAAGCATGGGGCCAACCGTATCAGATGTGCAGGGCGCGAGTTTGATGTCGCCCTCGATGAAGTGGCACCAGAAGCTGCCGTATTGTTGGTATAGTAGTTGGCTGGCGGCCATCGGTTTCGAAAAATCTGCATTGAACAGATCGCGGTCGAGTCGTTTGAAGCGTACCTCCAGAGCTTCTTCGGCCTTATCCAATTCTATTTCCTGCAAAGGTTTTTGATTGCCGCAGCCTTCACATCCGGCTATGTAAAAGATGGATGCCATTGCCAAAACAGGCAATGCGATTCTGTTTAGATTTGGCCGCATAAGAAGTAAAAAATGGAATGGCTGCAATGTTATGCCACGCAAAACAATACAATATGAAAAATAGTATTCTACTTACCCTCGCACTGTGCACTGCACTGCTCACCAACGCTCAGGACCAAGTCTGGAAAATTGGTTTCAAACTGAACCCCAACGTATCATGGCAAAAGCCGGACTCCAAACACATGACCAATGAAGGCACCAACATCAGGCTGGGCTTCTCGCTGATGGTTGACAAACACTTTACAGACAACTATGCGCTGGGCCTGGGGCTAAACATATTCACCACAGGGGGCAAGCTCAGCTACCTGCGTGTGCAGAGCATGGAGATACCCGGATTGGTAAATAACTATGACGTGATATCAAGCGTGAACCGCACTTACAAACTACAGTATGGCGAAGTGCCCTTCACACTGAAGCTGCGCACCAACGAGATTGGATACATTACTTATTGGGGGCAATTCGGACTTGGACTTGGCTTCAACATAAAAGCAAAGGCCGATGACGAAGTGGATTATCTGAAACAAGCTACGGGTGACACCGGTGCAGGCGAAGATCGCTGGGAGGATTCGGTGCTGGAATCAGTAACTACTGAAGACGAAGACATCAAAGACGATATCAAATTGTTCCGCACCTCGCTCATCATAGGAGCAGGTATAGAGTACAGCCTGAGTGGCTCTACCTCCATCATAGCAGGCTTTACATACAACAACGGATTCAGCAATGCAATGAATGGCCAGGGCGTTCAGCTGGATGACAGAGACGCACCTATCTATGAAGGTGCAGGAGAAAACAAGACACCCAAGCTTTTCGATCTGAAAGGCTATACCAACTTTGTAGAATTGAATGTGGGTATTTTGTTCTGATAAAGAATCAAATGCCTCTGCGCATGTTTACACCAATCTTTCGAAACCCCAATCCATCAAAGCTTTCGCTTTTCTCCCCTAAAGGGGAAATCCGTGATAGACTTCTGTGGTGGTATATTCAGACTTCCCCTTAGGGGTCAGGGGTTTAGAGCCAATCAAAGATAAAGTGGTGTACATATGCGCAGAGGCATAAAGAATCAACCACACAAACCATATCAAGTCCTGCCATCTTTGGCAGGACTTTTTGTTGACAATAACACACATGTTTGATTCAAAAAAAATAGCTGACCACATAAGCCACTGGCTTAAAGACTACGCAGTGCAATGCAACGCAAAAGGATTTGTGATAGGCATAAGTGGAGGCATTGACAGCGCGCTCACCTCCACACTCTGTGCTCAAACAGGAATGCAGGTGCTTTGCTTAGAGATGCCCATACACCAGGCGGCCTCGCAAGTGACACGCGCACAGGAGCACATCAGTTGGCTGAAGGCGCAATACGCCAACGTGAAAGACCAGCGCATAGAACTGACTGAGACCTTCGAACAATTAAGAAAGAGTGTAGATACCACAGGAGCTGACCACACGGTGCAACTTGCATTGGCCAACGCACGGGCACGCCTGCGCATGACTACGCTCTACTACTACGCAGGTATGCACGGCTTGCTGGTGGCAGGCACCGGCAACAAAGTGGAAGACTTCGGCATTGGTTTCTTTACCAAGTATGGTGATGGTGGCGTGGACCTTTCGCCCATAGCCGACCTTACTAAAACAGAAGTTTATACCCTTTCAACATGGCTTGGCATAGCAGAAAGCATACTGCATGCAGCGCCTACTGATGGCCTCTTTGGCGACAGCCGCACCGATGAGCAACAAATAGGTGCAAGCTATGCGGAACTGGAATGGGCCATGCGCCTGCTTGATTCCAAATTTCAGCATTCAGATTTAGAATGGCCGACAGCAACTTCGGCAAAAGACTTGCAATGGGCAGATGCAGATGCACCCAACCTTACCGACCGCCAAAAGGAAGTGGTGAAAATCTACATACAACGCCATCTGGCTAACAGGCATAAGATGGTAGCCGTGCCGGTGTGTGTGATACCAAAGGGGTGGACGTAGCTCGTTGCGGTATGCAGGTGCCACAGTCAAAGAAACCACGAAACATCTTGTTCATTCAAAAAAGTGTGAAGAAAGTAGATGCTATGTCAGTTGTACTCTGACCTAGCATCGTCAGTGTCTTGCCAATATTTATTAAGTCTGATAAGGAGGTGAAAAACTTCCTTCTTCAATTGTACAAGGGTTTGCACTTGCGGGTCTTCTGCCAGCTGGAGCATTGCTTCAGTGATGAAGGGTGTATCAGAAGCAAGGGTGTCATCTATTTGTTGTGCCACCCATTCTTTATATACTGACTCCATGGCAAGCAGTCGCGGGTATATGCCGAGGTCTGCCATGTGGGTTTCTAATTCTTTTATGAGTGTGTTTACATGGTTATTGTATTTGGCTCTTTGGTTGATTGACTTCAGATCGGTTTGATGCTTTGGGGCATTGCCGGGGTTGGGTAGCTTTTCTATAGTGCCGCTGACAGGTGAAGCGATGTATGCATCTGATTGGACTGGGTCTATATCGTAGTCCAGCTCTATTCCGCTGGCCCATTCAGCAGTGGTTTTCCAGTAAGCACATAGTTGGTCATATAGTTCGCATGATTTGTTGTGCACATGCATAATATGTGGCAGCAGTGGATCCTGGCTACGGGAAATTTCGTTCACATGGAGCAATATGCCGGATTTGGTTTCTTCCATGGTGCGCAGGGTGGCAGGCTCTGTAATCAGCAGGTGTAAGAGGCCTACTGCCTGAAACGTATCGGCCTGTAGATATTTGCTCCATTGGGCTACATCGCGAAATAGAAGAAGAAATAGGATACATAATGGAGCAAAACGGTAGTGTAAAACTGCATAAGTTTCATTCATTCTATGTATCACCTGGAGGCACCTCCGAAAAGATATTCATGTTCTACCGCCAAGTATCACAAGCCGACAAACGCAGTCAGGGCGGAGGTGTGAAATACGAAAAAGAGGACATTCAATTGGTAAAACTCCCCGTGCACAAGATCGCCTCACACATAGAGCAAGGCCTCATCCGCGATGCCAAAACCATCATAGCCCTCCAGTGGTTCATGTTACATTTTAAGTAGGTACCATACGGGTTGTTCCAATTGCCGTTACTTTTAGGGCCGGAGTAGTGTTGAAGTCAGTCACTTACATTCGTGCTTTGCTTACCAATAGCCCCGGATCACCCATGATCATAAGAAAGGCCACGCTCTTCGCAATGGCCTTTCCTTTTTTCATAATTGTGCTGCTATATCACAGCCTCTTCACCGCAGCTTTGAACTGTCTTCCACGGTCTTCATAATCTTCAAACAAATCGAAACTCGCACATGCGGGTGAAAGAAGTACAGTATCGCCTTCGCGGCTTAGTTCATAGCTCGCACGTACTGCTTGTTCGGCAGTGCTCACGTCTATGATGGTGTCCACCACGGTGCTAAATGCTTTGCGTATTTTCTTGCTGTCGTTGGTAAGGCAAATGATGGCCTTCACGCGCGACTTCACCAGCTCTTCCAGTTCAGTATAGTCGTTGCCCTTGTCAGTACCACCTGCTATCCACACCGTGGGTGTGCTCATGCTTTCCAATGCATACCATGTGCTGTTCACATTGGTGGCTTTGCTGTCGTTGATGAATGTAACGCCATTCACTTTCGACACCAATTCGAGGCGGTGTTCTACATTTTGAAAGTCTTGCAGGCTTTCGCGTACACTTTCTTTTCTCAAATCAAGCAGCGATGCTGCAATGCCACCGGCCATGCTGTTCTGCAAGTTGTGTTTGCCCCGCAGGGCAAGTTCTGTCATCTTCATTGTGAGTAGGGTTTGGTTGATATGGATTTTGAATTCATCACCATGCACGTATGCGCCCTCGCTGTGGCCCTTAGGCAAGGCCTCTTTCAGCGTGAAGGGGTAGCATGGCATGGCGAATGCCCTTTTGTTCATTTCAGCAGCAGTGAAGGCATCATCAGCATTGTAGATGAAGGCACATGTGCTGTTCATGTTTTGCAGTATGCGCATTTTGCTGTCCACATATTGCTGCAATTCATAGTTGTACCGGTCTAAGTGATCAGGAGTGATGTTGGTAAGAATGGCCACATCCGCGCGGAATGCATACATATCGTCCAACTGAAAGCTGCTCAGCTCCAGCACGTAGTAGTCGTAGTTTTCAGTAGCTACCTGCCGGGCAAAACTTTTACCCACATTGCCACCAAGACCCACATGCAGTCCTGCTTTGTGCAGTATGTGGTAGGTGAGCAGCGTAGTTGTTGTCTTGCCATTGGTGCCTGTTATGCAGATCATCTTCGCTTGTGTGTAGCGCGATGCAAATTCTATTTCACCTATCACCGGAATATTTTTTTCTTTCAGCTTCACTATGAGCGATGCGGTGGGTGCTATGCCCGGTGACTTCACCACTTCATCAGCATTCAATATCAATTCCTCGGTGTGTTGTTCTTCTTCAAATGGTACATTCAGGTTTTGCAATTCTTCTTTGTACTTGTCCTTCAGCCTGCCCCTGTCAGATAGGAATACATCATAGCCATGCCTGAGAGCAAGCACCGCAGTACCTGTTCCGCTTTCGCCACCACCGAGTATTACCAAACGCTTATGCACTTGCTGAATTTTGATTTATGAATTATGATTTATGAATTATGATTTATGATTTGTTTACCTCTATGGGGCTTGCCCTTCGTTATGAATTGCTTTTCTCGTTGTTGTATTGTTTCTCATTGGCTAATTCGCTAATCGGCTAATTCGCTAATCGTTTCATTGGCTAATTGTCTCATTGGCTAATTCGCTAATTCCCTTACCTTGTCTTCAGCGTTATTATGGTCAGCACCGCCAGCATTATTCCTATTATCCAAAAACGATTTACAATTTTGCTTTCGTGGTATCCCTTCTTCTGGTAGTGGTGGTGTAGTGGCGACATGAGTAGAATTCTGCGGCCTTCACCATATCTTCTTCTGGTGTATTTGAAGTAGGCTACCTGCACCATCACACTCAGATTCTCTATCAGGAAAATGCCACAGAGCACAGGTATCAATAATTCTTTGCGTATGGCTATGGCAAACGTGGCAATGATGCCGCCCAATGCCAGGCTGCCTGTGTCGCCCATGAATACTTGTGCGGGATAGGTGTTGTACCACAAGAAGCCGATGCACGCACCCACGAATGCAGCTATGAATACCACCAGCTCACCTGCATGTGGTATGTACATGATGTTGAGGTAATCAGCAAAAATGTAATTGCCGCTGAGGTATGCAAGCAGCGCAAGTGTTACTCCAATGATGGCACTTGTGCCCGCAGCCAGTCCGTCTATGCCATCGGTTATGTTCGCACCATTGCTCACGGCAGTCACTATCACTACCACCACTATGGTGAAGAGGATGAACATGCCAGTCTTAGTTTGCCAGCTATCAGGCAGTAGCCATGCATAGTTGAATTCGTTGTCTTTTACAAAAGGTATGGTGGTCTTCAGGCTCTTTTCTTCTTTCCAGATGCTGGGATCGTTTGCCTGGTTAGCCGTGTTGAACTGCACTTCCGGAGCATCGGCTATTTTGGTTTTGATGTACACATTGTCGTTGAAGTAGAGCATACTCGCCACTATCACACCCACACCTATTTGCCCTATTATCTTCGAAGTGCCTGCTAATCCCTTTTTGTCTTTTTTGAAAACCTTGATGTAGTCGTCCATGAAACCAACTATACCCAGCCACACAGTAGCAATGATCATGGTAAGCACATAGATGTTGGTGATGCGCGCGAATAGCAACGTAGGTATGAGTATGGCAGCAAGGATGATGAGGCCGCCCATGGTAGGTGTGCCTTCCTTCTCCTTCTGCCCTGCCAGTCCGAGGTCGCGCACTGTTTCACCTACTTGTTTTCTGCGCAGCACATTTATCAGTCGTTTGCCAAACACCATGCTGATGGTGAGTGAAAGAATGATGCTGCACGCTGCGCGAAAAGAGATGAACTGAAACAACCCGGCACCCGGTATATCAAACTGCTCATCGAGGTATGTAAACAAATAGTACAGCATTATTTGTCTAAGGTGTTTAGCGTTTCGCTTGTTATGGCAAAGTCGTCAAACGGATGTTTGATGCCCTGAATCTCCTGATACTTTTCGTGTCCTTTGCCTGCAATCAGCACTATGTCGCCAGGCTGTGCCAGTGCACAAGCCATCTTGATGGCTTCTCTTCTGTCAGCCACTGCGAGTGTTTTTTTCATCATAGCAGTTTCAAGTCCTGCTTTCATTTCTTGTATGATGGCTTCGGGGTTTTCGCTGCGTGGATTGTCGCTTGTCAGAATTACGCGATCACTTTTTAGCGCAGCAATGCGTGCCATGAGTGGGCGCTTTGTTTTGTCGCGGTCACCCCCGCAGCCCAATATGGTTATCACTTGTTCTTTACCGCTTCGTATGTCTTTGATGGTGTCCAGCACATTCTCCAGCGCATCAGGTGTATGTGCGTAGTCCACCACTGCCGTTATGCCGGTGCTTGTACGTATGTGTTGGAAGCGTCCATCAGGTGCATCCAATGCGCTCAGTTCAGTTATCACTTCCATCTTATCCCAGCCCAGCTCTATGGCAGTAGCATACACTGCCAGCAGGTTGTATGCATTGAAGCTGCCGATAAGTTTGGTGAAGGTGTCCTGACCATCCAGATTGAGATGCAATCCATCAAAACTGTTTTCTACAACCTTCGCTTTGTAGTCGGCCATGGTGGCAAGTGCATAAGTGCGTTTGCGTGCATTGCAGTTTTGCAGCATGATGTCACCGTGGTTGTCATCGCGGTTGGTGAGCGCAAATGCAGTGGCAGGCAATGGATCGAACAACAACTTCTTTGCTTTGATGTAGTCGTTGAAAGTTTTGTGATAGTCCAGATGATCGTGGGTGATGTTGGTAAAGATTCCTCCTTCCAGTTTCACACCTGCAAGTCTGTTTTGATGCAATGCGTGTGATGATGCTTCCATGAAACAGTGAGTACAACCTGCATCAGCCATCTCGCGCAACAGTGCATTCAGAGCCACTGCATCAGGCGTAGTGTGTGTGGCTTCTGCTTCACGTTCATTTATTCTGTTCACCACGGTGCTTAGCAGTCCGGCTTTGAAACCAAGTTTTCTTGCTAAGCGGTAAAGCAGCGTAGCTGTTGTTGTCTTGCCGTTGGTGCCGGTCACAGCCACTACTTTTATTTGCTCACTTGGGTTGTCATAAAAGTTACTTGCAATGAATCCCAATGCTTCTGAACTGCTGAGCACTTGTACGTAAGTAATGTTTTCATTGAACACCTCAGGCATTTTTTCGCACACCACAGCTACCGCACCTTGTGCTATGGCTTTGTCTATGTAGTGGTGTCCGTTCACCACCGTTCCATCTATAGCTACAAAGAGTGAGAATGCTTTAGCCGTGCGCGAGTCCATAGTGATGTGCTCTACAGCAATGTTGGTAGAGCCTTGCACATGCACCATGCGCGAGCGGTAGAGTATGTCCTTTAGCAGTCTCAACTCAGTTCAATGGTGATGTATGGAGTTGATTTGATAGTGGCACCGGGCTGCACACTTTGCCGTTTCACAGTGCCATAGCCAAGCACCTGCACACGCATACCTTTTTGTTCGAGCAGGTATAGTGCATCCTGCAATCCCATGCCCACCACATTGGGCACAAGTCCTTCCTTAGTTGTCTTTGCATTCACTATCACAGAGTCTTTCTTAGTGGTGGTATAAGCCCACTCACCATCGCCATTCTTTTCTGTTGGTATGCCCAATCCCTGATACACTTTGTTCAACTCGCGCCAGCTTCCATTCTTAGAAACAGGAATGCGTGCCTGTGCCAACGCCAGCGAATCAGGAGTTAGTTCCTGCTTATGAAACTCCATTTGTGTGCTGTAAATCTTATCAGCCAGCTCTTTGAAAACAGGAGCGGCCACAGCGCTGCCGTAATACACACCACTGCGCGGGTCGTGTATCACCACTATGCACGAGTACTTTGGATCCTCAGCAGGGAAGTAGCCAACGAACGAGGCGCGGTATCTGTTTTCCTGATAGGCACCATCCGCGTGAATTTTGCATGTACCCGTTTTACCCGCCACTTTGTATGGCGATTTTGCAAATACCCAGTCAGCAGTTCCACCCTCTTCCATCACACCTTCCATCATCTGCTTCACCTTCTTTATAGTGGATGATTTGCAAATTCCTTTTTGCAACACGATGGGTTCATACTCTTCAATCGCACGTCCGTTCTTCTGTATACTTTGCACAAATTGTGGCCTCACCATGGTGCCGTTGTTAGCCACAGCATTGTAGAACGCAAGTGTCTGCAACGGGGTGTAGCTGGTTTCGTATCCTATGGAGAGTTGAGTTAGGCTTACTCCGCTCCATCCTTTGTCTTTGATGTTTTTGTATAGTGTTGGTGTGCTTTCGCCATACAAGTCGATAGCAAGTCTCTTATTCAGTCCAAAGCCATTCAACTTGTCGAGAAATTTTTGCGGCTGTTGTCCATAAGCTTTTTTGATGAGCAACGCAGTGCCGATGTTCGATGATTTTTCGAACACTTGTTCCGCAGTGATGGTTCCGTTGCCGCCCTCTTTCAAGTTGCTGTCAGTGAGCCTTCTTCCTTCAAGCATTATTTCGCCATGGCCTGTAGCCACACTGTCATCCATACTCACCAGATCATCGTCCAATGCTGCCATGAGCGAGGCCAGCTTCATGGTGCTGCCTGGCTCTTCACTTTGGGAAATGGCCATGTTCAGGTGCTCACCATAATTTCCGTTTTGGTCTTTAGAGATGTTTGCAATGGCACGCACAAATCCGGTTTCAACTTCCATAAGTATGGCGCAACCCCATTCAGCATTGTGTTTAGAAACTTCGCGCAGCAAAGCATGGTGTGCTACATCCTGCAGATGTATGTCAATGGTTGTTACTACATCATTGCCGGTTTCCGGTTCCTCTTCATAGTCATCGCTGATGGGTTTCCAGAATCCGCCCGGGATTTTTTCTTGTAGCTGTTTGCCTTTTTTACCCGCCAGTACTTTGTTGTATGCAAGCTCAATGCCTACCTCGTCAGCAGCACGTCCATAGCCCACCGTGCGCGTGGCCAATTCCTTAAAACTGTGATCACGCTTTTGTTTTTCTACATAGATGAAACCACTCTTGAACTGACCAAGCTTTGCAAATGGAAATTGTTTGATGGCTTGTAGTTCGTTGGCATTTACATGATCATGAATGAGCGCGTATCTGTTGCCACCTGCATGTGCCTCTCTGAAAAGTGCGCGGTAACCCGCTGAAGATTTATCGCCAAACAATTGCGACAACATCAGAGTTAGTGAATCAATTTTCGCTTTGTACGCTGCTTTGTCGTATTGCGCGCCACTGTCCCACCGCACTTCATACTCAGGTATGCTGCTGGCCAGCACAGTGCCATCACTGCTTATGATGCGGCCACGCACAGGTTCTATCTCATTCAGTTTATATGAAAAATTGGAAGCCAATGAGAGGGCCTCGTCACTGGGAAAAAGCTGCAATACAAAAACCTTGATTGTGATCGCAAGAGCAAACACACACAGCGCTGCAAACACCATGTATGCACGTGTGTACACTGATGCAGCATTGCTCGGATTTCCGTCAACGGCAGCCCCTTCGTTGTGAGCCGAAGGGGGTGTTCCGTTGGCGGGTTGGTTGATATGGTTGTCGTATATGTCTTGCATAAAAAAGGAACGCTCTTTCCCCTCTTATTGTTTTTTCAAAAAATTCTTGTCCACGTCTATTACTTCGGGTGGCGCTGTGAGTTCTTTTAGTCCCATGGCTTCTATATCTCTTGCCACATGACTTTGTTGTTTATTCGTCTCCAGCTCACTCAGAGTAGTGTTGTATTGCGAGCGCAATTCATTCAGTTTCGATTGCAGCATGTGTTTCTCGCGTTGTGTATTTTCGAAGTAGTACACCATGCCGATATTGAGTATGAAGAGCAGCACCAGATAACCTATGAAAGGCATGTGCTGCACCAGACCTTCTTTGACAAGGTATTCTCCATTGAGCAGTCGCTGCATATATCTCCCTGCACTGCGCTTGCGCTTTTTGGAGGCATGAGGCACCTTGCCCTCTGTGGATTCTTTTTTTATTGTGTTCATTCTTTATAGCAGGCAGTGCATTAAGTATGCAATGAGCAGTCTTCGATCAGTATCAAATCAATCTCGTCTATTCTTTCACATCAGTTGTCGTGTTCTCTCTTTTTCCTTTCAGGCTTCGTCAGGCAAATGCAGCTATCGCAATTCTTCTCACAACTTCTCGGCTATTCTCAATTTCGCACTTCTTGCGCGGTTGTTTTGTTGTATCTCTTCCGCTGCCGGCACTATTGGTTTGCTGTGCAGTGGTTTCAAAGGTCTCAGCAGGTTTCCATAAAAATCTTTTTGCGGATCGCCTTCAAAATTTCCCGTTTTCATAAAGTCTTTCACCAGTCTGTCTTCAAGTGAGTGGTAGCTAATAACACTTAGTCTTCCACCTTTGGCGAGCACTTCCACGCTCTGCATCAGCAATTGTTTCAGCGCATCCATTTCACCATTCACCTCTATGCGCAATGCCTGAAAAACTTGTGCGGCCAGCTTGTGTTCCTTTCCATGTCGTTGATATTTCTTCAATATCTCTATCAGTTGTGCGGTAGTGTTCACCGGCCTTGCACGCACTATGTTTTGCACTATGTGCCATGCTCTATCTACTTCACCATAGTTGCGCAATACGTAAAGCAGCTTGTCCTCTTCGTATGTATTCACTACGCGTGCAGCATTGAGTTCGCGCTGCATATCCATGCGCATATCAAGTGTTGCATCGAACCGGATGCTGAACCCTCTACCATGGCTGTCAAACTGATGGCTGCTTACACCCAGGTCGGCCAGTATGCCATCTACATGGGTGTGGCCCAGCATGGTCAGCCAGTTTTTCATGTGCATGAAATTGTATGGCATCAACACAAAGCGGTCGTCATTCAATGCATTTGCTTTCGCTTCGGGATCCTGATCGAAGGCTATCAATTTCCCATTGCCCAGTCTTGTCAAAATTTCTTTAGAATGTCCCCCCCCACCGAAGGTGACATCCACATAAACCCCGTCAGGCTTAATGTTTAGAGCATCTACACTTTCAGTCAGCAGCACCGGAGAGTGATACATCAGAAGTTGTTTTTGCTTGTTTTCATTCAACTATTGCTACACATGTATGCATGATACTTGTGTCAATTCATTTTAAAACTTGTGCCCCCCAATCCTTCTATGTCTTTACCAACTTTCTTGGCGAGTACTTTTATGTCTATTCCATCTTCATCATTCAGCACATACTTCTCGTAGTTGGATTTGCTCCAGAGTTTCATTTTATCCAGCACGCCTGTCAGCACTATTTCATTGTTCTTCTTGGCATCTATATCTGCGAACGGCAACAGAGAAGTTGGCAGGTTCATTCTTCCTATATCATCTATCTCTACCAACGTGGCACCTTTCATAAATTTTTGCAGAAAGAGCTGATGCTCCTCATCGTACCTGCTCAGCCTGTTCAGTTCTGTTGTCACTTTATCCCAGGCAGTTTTGGTGTATAGCACTAAGCACTTCGAAAAAATGTCGCGGTTCACAACCAACCCATGCGTTACATCAGCATCCAATTGCTTGCGCAGTTTGGCAGGAAACATCATCCGGCCCTTGGGGTCCAGTTTGCAGTGATGTTCGCCTAAGAGGTTGAGCATGGTATTGTTTTGATTGAAGGCGGAGCGAAAGTAAATAACTTGATCCATTTTGATCCACCATGATCCAAATAAATCCACCCTTTGTTGAAAAGTTGCGATTTGGAAAATGTCGATTCTTTGCTTGTAAGCCTTGTCTGGCAACGATTTCCGTGGACAACAACTAATCGCTATCAGATTGGATCGAATTGGATCAATCTGGCAGACACATCTTAAAAAAACCTGATACGCGCACCAAATTGAATACTGCAATCCGATAAGTCTGAATAGAGAAAATGAGTTTTCAGTACGCGTTTGTTCAATGAGCAACGAGTAACAAAGTGCTCACCTAAATCGATGTGTGTGTTATATAAGTCCGGATGTGCACAGCCATGTACATTCGCGGCCCCAACCTAAAAAAACACAGTTGCATCATCACCCCATTACAGCATGAAACACCTTCTCTTTTGTTTTCTCATCATCGCCACTGTATCAGTCAGGGCACAATCTGAAATATTGTGGTCTGAAAATTTTGATGACACCACTACACTGCCTTCAGGATTCAATCAAGAAACTTTTGCAGATGATGGCGGCTGGTTGGTGAACAGTACAGCATCGTTAAGCAGCACCTACTTCAGCATACCCATTGACACCGGCTACGTAGCTGCAACAAACGATGATGATTGCAACTGCGACAAGAGCAATGATTTTTTGCACACTCCCATTTTGGATCTGAGCACTGCGGCTAATCCTCACTTTGTATTCGATGCATTTTTTCTGGGTCACACCTTCGCGGGCAGTACCGAAAGTTTAGAGGTGCTTGCATCAGAAGATGCAGGTGCGAACTGGAGTACTTTGATTTTTGTTGAGGGTGCTTCTCAATGGCAAACACTCAGTATTGATCTCTCAGGCTTGTTAGCTACCAACGTGATGATTGGGTTCAGATACGATGATGGTGGCGATTGGCTTTTTGGCGCAGCCATAGACTACCTACAATTGATAGACCTTGATGAAACCGAAGTAGCAGCTTCAATAAGCAATGCAAGCCTTGCTATTGCAGTGGAAGACATCCCAACTTATGTTTCAGGGTTCACGAAGTACATCACCGGTGAAGATGTTTTTGCATCTGTAGAAGTATCCAACACCAGTCTTGTACCTATAAGTTCATTGGACTTTATATGTGAGTTTGGTGGCAACACCCTCAACGAGAGTTTTGAAAATTTGAACTTGCATTACGGTGAAAGTACTCATCTGGTATTCACCAATTCTCTTGTGATGCCTGCGGGAGTAGATACTTTGCACTGCACGCTGTCTGCGATAAATGGACTGGCAACAAGTGCAACAACCATCACTCCAACCTCAGGCATTACAATCAATCCAAATAAGAAAGTGGTGATAGAACAATTGATAAGCACGGGCAATGGATGGAGTCCACGCGGCTACGTGTTTGCGGATTATCTGAGTGAAAAATATCCTGACAATGTGGTAGCACTGAATGTGCACACTGATGATCCGATGGCAAACGATGAGTATGAAACTGCTTTGGTAAATCAACTCAGTGCCTATCCCATGGGTCTGGTGGATAGGGCTGACTACAGTAACGAGGCGGAAGTAAATCCGATGGACTATGAAAAAGCTGTAATAGAACGCTTGACTGACGACAGCGGAGTTGAAATAGAAGTCTATATTGATCTGCTCAGCAATGTAACAGCCACTGTAATATGCCATGTACACTTCAATGCACCATTGAGCGGCACATACAAGGTTGCTACAATGCTTGTAGAAGATGAAGTAAGTGGCAGCGGCAATGGCTGGAATCAGGCTAACATGTTTGCAGATAATGCCTATGGCCCCATGGCCGGTTATGAAACTTTGCCAATTACAGTATCTGCATCAGCCATGGAGTACAATCAAGTGGGGCGGCTTATGGCCGGAAGCTGGTCAGGCTCTGATGATGCCTCATTCTCTTCACCCATTGCAGGCCTTACTGATACATTGTCATTTGGCGTGACCATGGATGCGAGCTGGAATCTTGAAAATGTTATTGCTGTTGTAATGCTCATCAATAGTCTGACTGGAGACATTGTTAATGCCGGCACCTCTGAACTTTTTTCAGTTGGCGTGACTGAATTGGAACCAGCAAGTAGCATCAAGATTTATCCAAATCCGGCAGACGATATCGTTTACATCAAATTGAATATGATGAATGCAACACCACTTACCATTTCAGTTTCAGACTTGACTGGTAGGCAAGTAATGAGTATGACTGTGCCAACAGCTAATGTTGACAACATTGTTTCTGTCAACACAATTGGTTGGCCGTCCGGCCTATATATGTTGCAGACGTTGGTTGATGGGCAGGTGAGTACATTGCCGTTATTGGTGAATTAGAAGCTGCTTGATCTGACTCATTCGTAGTACCCAAGAATCTCCAACACGTCTTTTGGTTTCTGCTCATTGCTCCACAAGCGGTATTTCAATTTGCCTTTTCCATCACGATCTATCAATATGTGTTTTGGTTGTGGAATAAGGCAGTGGTGAATGCCACCAAATCCACCAAGAGTATCCTGATATGCACCTGTGTTGAAGAAGCCGATGTACTGATCTTGATCAGGATAATATTTGGGCATGTAGATAGCATTGGTATGCTGCTCACTGTTATAGTAATCATCGCTATCGCAGGTGAGTCCACCAAGGAAAACACGCTCATAGTTTTCATTCCAGTTGTTGATGGGCAGCAGAATAAATCGCTTGTTAATAGCCCAACTGTCAGGCAGTGTAGTCATGAATGAAGAGTCAATCATATTCCATTTCTCTCTGTCGTTCTGCTCCTTCTGATAGAGAATTTTGTAGATGGCAGCACCACTTTCGCCAACGGTGAAAGAACCAAACTCGGTATAGATATGTGGCACTGGTACACCTGCCTCTTCGCAGGCTGCTTTTATCTGAGTGAGTATTTCAGTGACCATGTATTGATAGTCGAAACTGTAGGCCAATGAATTCTTAATAGGAAATCCGCCACCAATGTTGAGCGAATCCACCGTGGGACATATCTCTCTCAATTCGCAATACACCTTCAAGCACTTAAGTAATTCATTCCAGTAATAAGAAGTGTCTTTGATGCCAGAGTTGATGAAGAAGTGCAGCATCTTCAACTTCAAACGTGGGTCTTCATGTATTGATTTCTTGTAGAAGCGAACGATGTCTTTGTATCCAATACCAAGTCGTGAGGTATAGAATTCGAACTTGGGTTCTTCTTCACTTGCTATGCGGATGCCAATGTTCATAGGTTCAGTCATCAACTCCTGAAAGGTTGCAAACTCATACTTGTTGTCGATGATGGGAATGATGTCTTTGTAGCCATCAGAGTGCAAGTCCATTATCTTCTGCACATATTCAGCTTTCTTAAATCCGTTGCAAATGATGCGCTGTGTTTTTTTCACCTTGCCCAGCGTACCAAGTCTTCGTATTAGATCAATATCATAAGCTGATGATGTTTCCAGATGTACTCCGTTTTTCAAAACCTCCTCCAGCACATAGCGGAAGTGAGAACTCTTGGTGCAATAGCAATAGTGATAATCGCCTTCATAGCCCACGCCCTTTTTGGCATGGTCGAACCACTTACGTGCGTTCTGGATGTTTTCAGAAATCTTGGGCAGGTAAGTAAACTTCAGCGGTGAGCCATACTTCTCCACCAAATCCATCAGCGGCACGTCATGCCACATGAGTTGGTCATTGTCTAATCTAAATTCTTCTTGAGGCCAGTCGAAGGTTTGTTCAACAAGGTCAGCGTATTTGGTTTTCATCTAAGCGAGCGTTGTGTGTTGGTTGAATAATGCATAATGGATTGTGAACTTGACAGTTGGTGAAGCAAATTATTCAAACCCTTATCACAACATGTTCGTGTTCGAACTGACAATTCTTCATTAGATGAAATTCAAAAAAAGTGAGTTGCAATTTTATGCAGATGTAAAGATTTATTTCATGGTTCATACATGCACGTGTATTATTTTTTCTTAAAGCCATTTCTTCCTTCTGAAGTAAACAAGCATCAGCACCACCAACGTCACCATCAGTATCCAAAGTACAAGGTAGCTGTATTGCCAGCTCATTTCGGGCATGTTGCCGAAGTTCATTCCATACACTCCCACTAAGAATGTAAGTGGAACAAAAATGGTAGTCATGATAGTCATCACCTTCATGATTTGATTCATCTTCATCTGCAAATTGCTGTGATAGAGATCCAGCATATTGCTCAGCATTTCGCGATACA
>JBJXFP010000035.1:0-6185 GCA_046155615.1 Flavobacteriales bacterium
TTTTTTGTGAAAGCACTTGCCCAAACGACAGAAAAGAGATTCATTGTGCCCGGTTCAAAAAATGCTCTTTGCATTTTACAGGTAGAAGGTTGAGACAAGTGAATTTGGTTTTCTTTTACCACCCACAAACACACAGAGTGAACTACCATGTCAGAAGCACGCAATACCATATATAAACTGATAGAAGAAAAAAGCATTCTGAAACAGAATGTATATGCGAACACCATGCAGGTATTCAACGAGCTGAAAGTGGTGCTGGCTGAGGTGGTGCATGACATACAGAAGAAGTGCGCAGGCAAAGACAAGCGCTTGGACTTTTACTTCAAAGACAAAGGCGACTTTCAGGCTGAGGTGAAAATAGCCGGTGACATATTGGTGTTCTACATGCACACCAATACTTTCCAATTTGACAAAGGCCACAGTGCATGGCGCACCAGCTACCTGAAAGAGGATGAAGACCGCAGCTATGTGGGCATCATCAACGTGTACAATTTCCTGGCAGACTCTTTCAAATACCAGCGGGAGGCCGACAAGGGTTATCTCATAGCACGCATTTTTGTGAACATAGACAGCCACTTCATAGTGCAGGGCAAAAGACAATTGGGTTATCTCTACAACGATTTTGTAAACAGCCACCTGCACCGCGAGGCTTTGACCAATGTGGTGGAAAGCACCATCATTTACACCCTTGGTTTCGACCTATACACACCGCCTTACGAAAACCTGCAAGAGGTAACGGTGGAAGAAATACAAAGTGTAACACACAGCGCAAGCCTTGCCACCGGCAAGCGCATGGGCTTCCGCTTCGGGCTGGATGAACCGCTGTTGTGAGGCTTCTTTAAGAGTCGTCTTATGAGAAATTCAACCCCTCACGGGGTTGTATGGTACACGCGTGTAGATTTTTCTACCAACATTCGACTCCTCGCGGAGTCACGAGCAAAGCCATATCCAAAAGGTTTCGAACAACTATGATTACAAGTGGACTCCCATTTGTACACTCACAAAAAAAAGCCTGACTGGTGGGTCAGGCTTTTCATGGCTATTTTAATTCTTGTTGTTTCAAAACATGCAGTGCATCACTCCACTCTGCGCACTTCATCTCTGTCCATGGTGCTCATGTCTGCATTTTTGTTATTCCTGATCTTGCTGTGGTAACGGCTGTAGCCAAAGTAAATGGCCAGACCTATCACCATCCATATAAGTGCCACACCCAGGGTAACATGGTCGAGCGAGATGATCATGAACATGCAAACCAGCATACCGAGCAAGGGAACCAAAGGCACCCATGGTGTTTTGAATGGGCGCACTATGCCGGGGTTGGTTTTGCGCAGCACAAGTATGCCAAGGCATACCAGCACAAAAGCGAGCAGGGTGCCGAATGAGGTGAGGTCGCCCGCAACACTGCCCGGCACAAAGGCCGCAAACAAACCCACGAACAGAAACAATATCCAATTGCTCTTGTAAGGTGTTCTGAATTTGGGGTGCAGTGCGGAGAATACTTTGGGTATCAGTCCATCATTGCTCATACTGAAGAATACACGGCTCTGGCCCATCAGCATTACCAGAATAACACTGCTGAAACCGGCAAGAATAGCTATGGTGATGCACTTGGCAAGCCAGCCATAGCCGTGCATATACTCTTGTATGGCGTATGCCACTGAGGCCTCTTTGCCTTTGGTAGGGTCAGCAAAATCGCTCCAGTTGGCCACACCTGTAAGCACGTGTGCAAACAGTATATAAAGTATGGTACACACCACTAATGATCCCAAAATACCAATAGGCATATCGCGCTTCGGATTTTTGGCCTCCTGTGCTGCGGTGCTTACAGCATCGAAACCGATGAAGGCGAAGAACACAATGGCAGCACCACGGAATATGCCTCCCCAGCCATGCTGGAAAAAGCCCTCGTGGCCGGGTGTGCCCGCAGGTATGGTATATGGCTCGTAGTTGGCTCCATTGATAAACTGAAAGCCAACGGCTATAAACACCAGCACAATGGCCACTTTGATAAACACGATGATGCCATTGACCACTGCACTCTCCTTAGTGCCCCTGATGAGCAGCAGGGTAAGTGCAAGCAAGATGGACAAGGCAGGCGCATTCATAACACCCGACTGGGTGTGTACAAGGCCGTGCATGTTGGCAGGCAATTTCTCAAACTGCTTGTCGCTGAGGTAGAGCAAGCCTTCGCTCACGGCAGGCACCGGGAAAGCCACTGCCTTGCCTTCTACTATATCAGCAGGTATGGCCTGGAAGTAGGCGATCACACTGTTGTATGTATGCGCTTCGGCTATGGAGTAAAGTTTTTCGAACGGACTGTGGCACCACTCATAAGGTATAGGATTGGACCCAAGCACCTTCAGCAAATTGTTGAGGTATTCGCTCCACGCTATGCTCACCGTGGCCGCCCCCAGCGCATACTCCATGATGAGTGCCCAGCCAATGATCCACGCCACCAGCTCGCCCATGGTGGTGTAAGCATAAGCATAAGCACTGCCCGATATGGGAAACATAGATGCGAACTCCGCATAGCAAAGTCCAGCGAATGCACAACCGATAGCAGCTACCATGAAACTGATAGTAACTGCAGGGCCTGCTGCCTCGGCACTGGCACTGGCGGTGCGCACAAAAAGGCCTGCGCCTATAATGGCGCCTATGCCAAGCAGCACAAGGCTGGTAGCTCCAAGGGTGCGTTTGAGGCCGCCCTGCTCCGAGTCGCGCATCATCATCTCGATGGGTTTTTTCATCCAAACTTTGCTCATAGTGTTGTGGGTATTGCTGTGATGTTATTGGTGATTGATTGTGGAGGCAATGATAGGAGAAATAGGATGCGGAAAGATTCTGTCTTTGGTATCAGCTAAATGACCAATCAGTACATACTTGTGTGATGCAGAAACTTTTTTAAACACACCTCAAGTTTCTCTCTATACCAAGATGCAAATCCCCGAACATTTACCTTCCCCCCTCATTTCAATCCCAACTTAATGAGGTCCCTCTTTTCCCCAATGGAGCGGGCTTGTCTGGCGCTGGCTTAACGCAGTGTAGCCAGTGCCTCTGACTTCACTTGGCTTTCAGCCAAGCAACCAACCTCTCCATTCCCTGCCATTTCGTCCAACCCCGCCATCCATCGGCATTCCTTTCCTCTTTCTGAATCATTTTTGAAATGAAGAGGGCGGCCAACACTGACCGCCCTCTTCATTTATAAAACTGATGCAATCAAAATCAACCAATACCCAATCCTGATTTGATTCCATCTATAATTGATTCCCACCATTTTTTCTTTTTTGGTGGTGGCGTGACAGTGACATTCACAGTGGAATGTCTGGCCGCATTTATGTGGATATATTTTGCCATTGCGACACAAAGCTGCAACGGATATTTAGTAGTACCACCATTACAAACGCTATCTCAATAATTCGCATAGAAATGTTGGTTTAAGCTACTACACTCTGCATCTTAGTAAGTATCTGGCTTATCACCTTTTCTTACTTCTTTCCTCATCTAGTTTTTTGTTCAGCCACACTATATCCGTATGTTTCACAGTTGAACAATAGCCCGTGTTCATTGCGACTTGGACTTATCGGATTGATAATCAGTGGAAATTTTGTAGTATATCAAAATTTTAAAATTAAATAAAACCCCTTACTTTTGGTCTTGTCCGAAAAGAGAAAGTGCCCTGCTGTAAACAGGGCACTTAACTCCGAACACGGGGACAGTCACACACATGTTCTGCCGTCACGCACACATTTGATATTGTTCCTTAAAAAAAGCTGCCAGCGATGGTGGCTTTTTTTGTTGTGTGTGTCAAAGATTCTGTAAATGTGAAGTAAGAATTCCAAGAAAAAAAAGTTTCTTGCTATTGCGTTGACAATATTTCTGACAGTAGAATTATTTTTACAAAAGCCTTGTGTGGCGTGTATTTGTGACAGTACAAAAATATTTACTTGAAGACTTAGTTGTTAAACCCCTCTAACACTTGTCATTACTGATTTATTACTTTTCCGTAAACATTCAAAAAGGTATTCAAACAGCAACATTTTCATCTATTTTGTTAGTACATTTTTTTATTCATAGATGAATTAGTAACAACTATTCGTTCGATTTGATTTGACAATGATTCCACCACATCCAGTGAATGGGTCAAAGAGTTTTCCTTTTGACAAGGGATTCGATGAAGTGTCCAATGCCTTTCATCATTGTGACAAACGTGTTGAAGAAACCACCATCGAATTCAAGACTGAATTTCTTCTCGGTAGCATCACCATTTTTCTTTGATGTGTAAGTGGTTTTGAACATTGCAATAAACTCTGTTAAGGTTCATGGAAGTCAACGTTTGTTGATTACTTAAAGGAAAAGGGTCAACAATATACAACAAACTGTTTAGGTTATCAACACCCAATGGAGCGGGCTTTCTTGGCTCTGGCTTAACGCATTGTAGTCGGTGTCACGCGCTTCACTTGGCTTTCAGCCAATGTAGTCACCCACCAACCATGCGTATTTTTTATTGCTTATGATTTCATAGTGGCAGCCTCCTTCATATGGACCGCAGTGTTTGTTCATAGCACGTTGAATTATGAAATGAAAACTCGCAGATCGGTTTTGGTGCACGCGGCTTATACATTCGTGGTGCTTAATCTTATTACCAAAACGCCATGCTCGACAAGGTCTCAGAAATTCTCTCCACTATTCGCGAAGGGCTTCGCAGTCCATTCATTGGTTCATTCACTATTGCATTCATTATTGCCAATTGGCGCGTGTTTGTTGCGCTGTTTTGGTTTAAGCCTGAAATGCTGGAGGCCGCTGGCAGCAAGAATCACGTAGACTATATAGTGGCTGTTACCAACATGTGCACTGTCTTATGGATACCTCTTGCAGTAGCATTTTTCTTCACTTTCATATGGCCGTTTTTGCGCAATTGGATTGACTTGTTTACAGCAGTTAGATCAGTTGCTGCGCAAAAAATGCAAGAGCCCGTTGTTAAGCGAGGTAGCATTTCCGTGGAAGCTTATTTAGGATTAAGTGAAGCTTTGCAGAAAGAACAGAAATCGTTAGATAGTGCACTGAAAAGGGCCCAGCATGTGGAAGACCGCCTATTGGAGAAGGAGGATGAAATAGCTGAAATGCAGCAGGTGAATGAGAAGTTGAAGATGAAATACGACCCCTCTTTGCTCCACATGGAGCGGGCTTACAGCCCGTTCCGGTACTTGCACGGGCTTGCAGCCCGCTTTTCAATTCCCCCCCATCGTCCCCCTCGCGCAAGTTTGAGCGCAGCGGAAACTTGTATGAGCTATACCCCAAGTCTGTGATTTGGCACCCAAACAACCATCCACACTTCTCAGCACAACACTCGCAGCGCGCGGCGCGCCATTCACATCGTCAGGCACGCCACCTACAGTCCTGTTCACAACACCCGCAACGCACGGCACGTCATCTACATCGCTGCGCCCGCCACTCACATCATCAGGTACAACACCCGCAATGCGCGGCACGTCATCCACAAAGCCCGGCATAACACCTGCAGTGCGCGGCACGCCTCTCACATCGTCAGGCATACCATCCGCACAGCGCGGCACGTGACCTGCAACGCGCGGCACAACACCCGCAGTCCTGCGCACGCCATCTGCAATCCCCAAACCCTTTATCACTTTTTTTTATCACACGCACAATATTCTAAAATCACATACGTTATCCCTTCGCAAACAGTCACCTCCTGCGCTGTCTGCAACGTTTATACTTTCTCTTTCGGCTTCATGTCGGAGGTTGTTACCAAGAAAAATAGGTATTGCATTTACATGCATGCACTGCGCACTTGCACAATGCGGCATAACTATAATTTTTCAAGTAACAACCCCATGGAGCGGGCTTGCAGCCCGTTCCGGTACTTGCACGGGCTTGAAGCCCGCTATTCATTTCAACCCATCGCCCAAATCATAGCCCAGCGAAGCCTTCCCATAGGGACAAGATGTATTCACCACACCTCAAGTTTCTCTCTATACCAAGATGCAAATCCCCGAACATTTACCTTCCCCCCTCATTTCAATCCCTACTTAATGAGGCCCCTCTTTTTCTTCATTGCACTACTCTGCACCATCACCGCTTTCGCTCAAGATGGTGACACTACCATCATTCAGACATTTACACATGCTGCGCAAAACAATCCGACTACTGCGTATGAATCCCCCGGC
>JBJXFP010000004.1:0-3639 GCA_046155615.1 Flavobacteriales bacterium
GCTACACTGAAGCCCATGAACTTCAGAAAGTCTCTGCGGCCGGTGTTGGTGTCCTTCAGTTTGCTGTCAGAGAGAAAGTTCTCTACCGACTGGTCTTTTTTGAACTCAGAGGTAAGCGCTTCCTGCGCAGCTGGTGTGCCATGCAACTCGTCTATACCTGTCCAATATTTTGTCTTCATTCCCATTGCTTGATGGTCCGAGTGTCCTGATTTCTCTTTGTTGTTGATTGAAAAAGGTTCTTTTAGTAGTGGCACTTGCCGCATTCCCAGCCGCCCAATTCGCGCACGGTGGCTTCTCCGTCATCCATTATCTCGCGCAAGGTGCGCTGACCAAGGCCGGTTTTGGTGTAGCGGCTATGCATTTCTGTATAGTAGTCTGAGCTTTTGAAATCGATGCCCGATTTGTTGTGGCATTCTAAACACCAGCCCATGGTAAAGGGATCCTTCTCGAGTTTGATAAGGCCGGTTACATCTTCCTGCATATTGATTTGCTCTGCTGTTGGCATGTGGCCTACGGTATAGAGGTTTTGCGGGCCGTGACAGTTTTTGCAATCTATTTTGCCCACACTCACGTGCTGTGAGTGATTGAAGTAAACGTGGTCTGGCAAATTGTGCACTTTATTCCACACTATCGGCTTTTGCTCGTAGCCTTCTATGTAAGCCCCTGTTTTCGGATCAAATCCAATGGCTTCATAAATCTTGCTTATTTCTTTGTCTCCGGTAATGGTGCCTTTCTTAATGCCCTTGTGACAATTCATACAAACGTTTACCGATGGTATGCCTGCATGCCTCGACTTGGACGCACTGCTGTGGCAATACTGGCAATCTATTTCATTCTGACAATTGTGAATGCTGTGTGAGAACCAAATGGGTTGCTCCGGTGTGTAACCCTTGTCCACGCTGTACACACCAATATCCATAAGCCATACATAGCCCACTACGAAGAAGTAGCAGAAAACAAAAAGGCTTGCTACAGTTACGAATTTCTTGTTATTCCACAACCAGTTTTTTGCTGCCGCCCAATACGATTGTTCCTGCACGGCTGGCAGGCCATCACGTTCGTTCATGGCATTCTTCAGCGACTTGCTGATGTTGGCCGCACTCACAGCTATGATGGCCAGTATGAGGCCGATGATGATGAACCACGTAGCTGAATTGCCGCCCTTCTCCTTTTCAATGTCTTCCAGTTTTTGCATATCCTCAAGGGTCATGCACTTGTTAACCTCTCCGCCCGGTGGCACCGGTGGTTTGGCGGTTTTTACATAGGTGAGAACATCTTTGATTTCCGCTTCAGTGAGAGTCTGAGCAGTCATCCATTTATAAAGAGGCACATACTTGTCCACCAGTCCTTTGATGTATGGATCGCCAGTAGCGGCTGCCGCTTGCGGATTCTGAATCCACTTCACAATAAGCGCGTCTTTGCCTGCCCAGCGCTGCTCTATTCCTGCGAGGCCGGGTGCGGCCAGCACCTCATCGGTTGTCTTATGGCATGATGAGCAGTTGGCTATATAAAGGGCCTCACCTTTGGCCGCATCTCCGCCTTCAAATATGGAGGCCACCGAATTGAAATTCAGCGATAAAAGTAAAACTATGGTGAGTAAAAGACGTTGGTTCAAACTTTCTGTAAGCCGCATAAGTGCTGATGTTTTACGCATTTGGGCAGGTTTATTCGCGCGGCAAATTTATATGAGTGACTTCGCTGTGAAAGGCAGACAAACAGTTTGATGCCAATTTAAAACGATTCTAAATAGTTGACGGATTCATCCTTGCGTCTAAGTATCTGATATTGCATCAAAAGCATTTTTATGTCTGACGTTTTCAGACCTTTTTCGTTGAAAAATGCAATGAATTTTCAGGGCATGGTTATTCCATAGTATGCCTCACATTCACTTCAACAAATTAGTTTTGGCCTGACTTACATTTCGTAAATGATTGAGATAAAAAAAATAGCTGTTGCCTGCTTGATGATGATAATGTGCGCATTGCATGGAGGCGCACAAGGTGGCGAGTTGCAAAAAGCGCTTGGCTCATTGAACAAAGCCGAAGCCAAATCCGACAGCACGCTGAAACCGACTACCCCTGCCACAAAAAGTGAAACCAAAAAACCAACTCAGGTAGCTGACTCCACTGCCAAACCGGTTTCCAGTGATTTAAAAGGCTCAGTCACATTTCATGCGGACTCTTCTATTGTTTCTTTGGAAAAAGGCAAGCGTGGATTTAAAGAAATAAAAGGATACAGAATACAAATAGTGTTGGGCGATGCTGAGTTGGTGAAAAAGGAACGCAACAACTATCTGGCACTGAAACTCCCCTACTCTGCATACATGAAGCAGATAGTTCCTGAATACGCGCTACAAATAGGCGACTTCCATACGCGCATGGAAATGGAAAAACATTTAGAAAAAATAAAAGTGCACTATCCCAAAGCCTTCCCCGTGGTGGAGGTAATAGAGCCAAGAAAATTTGGCAAATAGCCATGAACACTTCATGGCAGTATAGTCTTCCCAAGCGCCTCATTTCTCTAGTCCACTCGAAGTTAAAAGGCTCGACCCTCTGCATACTTCTATCGGGTTAAAGCCTTGCCAACCATTGCACTTTCATAGAAGCCATGTAACTGCGATTACGCATTGGCCTGATCCAATCATCAAGGTCATCTTACAAGTAACCCATCAAAATTTTTCTTTTCACGGAGAAAATAAAAAAACGTTAATCGGGTTTTTCACTCCGGTTACGATTTGCCTCGCCCCGCCATCAACCTTCAAAATCTTTTATTCAAAATGTTCAACAACATGAAAAAAACAATCAACCTGTGCGTAGCACTAGCAGTGCTGCTCACCGCATCGTGTGGCGAAACAACAACAAACCCCGGCCAGGCAGGCAACACCGCAACCACAGAGGCAACTGCGAACACTGCTACAGAAATACCCGCAGCGCTGCAGGTACCTTTTGTAACACTAACTGCGGATGCCTCAGCCGGTGGCACCATAACAGTGCCCGGTACTAAAACCTCTATACACGTTCCGGCAAATGCTTTTGTTTATGAAAACGGCTCGCCTGTCACCGGGCATGTTGAAATCAAATTTCGCGAGTACACCAACAGCGCAGAGATTGCATTCTCCCAACTGCCTATGACCTATATGCAAAACGGGGAAGAACTGCGCATGTCCTCATCGGGTATGTTTCAGTTAACAGGCTCTGCCGCAGGCCAGGCTGTTCAGATAGCTCCCGGACAAAACCTCACCATTGATTATGAGTTGGCGCAGCTCAATCCTGATCTTGCTTTTTTCTACCTTGATCCTGCTGATGGACAATGGCAGATGATGCGTGAAATACAACCCGAAAAAATGACTGAAACAAATGACCATGCGGTGAAAGTGATAAAGAAGGATTGTGACACCTTGCTTACACTTACTGAAACTGATGAAATGATGGAAAGCGAAATGGCGAGTGAGCCGGACGCTGCTGAAACAAACCAAAACGCGCAGACTGTCACAGTAGCCGGCATGCAAGAGACCAATGCCCTGCCCACAGGTTGGAGTGAAGAAGACCGCGAGCAATGGAAACGACTTGGTGGCAGTGATGAGAACTACAAATTTGTAACACGCACTGTAGCTCTCAATGCTGACAGCATGCGCACTCT
>JBJXFP010000009.1:0-19110 GCA_046155615.1 Flavobacteriales bacterium
ATCTAATCATTTTATAAATTTTGAAAGTGTCACAATATGAAAAAATCCATACTAATTGAAACATTGAAAATCTCATTCTTCCTATGAAGATTCGGAGCACAAATTTAGCTTCTCATCACACCCTCACCCCTTCTTCCTCCTCCTTCAATTTCATAATCTGCTCCAATGCATCGGGCACTACATCGCTGCAAATGACAACGAATGAGCCTGCCACTGCGCCTTTTATGACGTAGTCTATCGCCTCACGCTCTTTGCGGAATACTGTCATTTTCTTGTCGGCACTTACCTCGTGTATGCCTTGGGTCATCAGTTCTATGATTGCGTCTTCGGTGCGGCCTCGCAAGTTTTTATCCTGGCGTATTACTATCTCATCAAACATTCCTGCTGCCACTTTCCCCAGATTAATAATGTCCTCATCTCTTCTGTCACCCACACCAGCTATCACACCCACTTTGGGCGATGCATCTACTTTCTTCAGGAAATCACTGATGGCCATAAAGCCATGCGTGTTGTGTGCATAGTCCACCATCACGGTGAAATTTTTGAAGTGGAACATATTCATCCTACCCGGAGTTTGCGCTGGGCTTGGTATGAAAGTTTGCAATGCACTGCGCATGTCTTCTATATCAAAGCCACGCACAAATCCTGCAAGCAGGCAAGGCAGCACATTCGCAATATTGAAGGTAGCGCGTCCACTATAAGTGAGTGGAATAGCGGATGCTTTTTCCACACGGATTTTCCATGTGCCTTTGCAAATAGTCACGTATCCATTTTCATAAATGGCGGCAAGTCCTCCTGTCTTGATGTGCTCCTGAATCACTTTGTTGTTTTCATCTAAACTGAAGTAAGCCACTTTGCACTCAAGACCTTTCGCCATGCCCAACGTGTATTCATTGTCTGCATTCAGTATGGCATACCCGCTGGGCATGGTGCTTTCTATCACCACACTTTTTACACGGGCCAGTTGTTCCAACGTATCAATGTCGCCAAGGCCGAGGTGATCCTCAGCAACGTTGGTACATATAGAAATATCGCAACGATGGAAGCCAAGTCCCGCGCGAAGTATTCCTCCGCGAGCACATTCTAAAACTGCGAAGTCAACAGTAGGATCTTTCAATACAAATTCTGCACTAATGGGTCCGGTACAATCACCACGCATCATCAATTGGTTTTGTATGTACACACCATCGGTGGTGGTATAGCCCACTTTGTGCCCCATCGTTTTTACGATGTGCGCCATCAGACGCGTTGTAGTAGTTTTTCCATTCGTACCACTTACGGCTATTATCGGAATGCGTGCGCTTGCACCCGGAGGATAAAGCATATCAATAACAGGTTCAGCCACATTACGCGGTAGTCCTTCAGTAGGGTCAAGGTGCATGCGGAAACCAGGAGCTGCATTTACTTCCAGTATCGCTCCGCCATTTTCTTTCACAGGAGTGCTAAGGCTTTCTCCCATGATGTCAATACCACAAATGTCCAAGCCGATGATGCGTGCAATACGTTCGCACATGAATACGTTGTCAGGATGCACAAGGTCTGTAATGTCTGTTGCGGTGCCGCCTGTGCTGAGGTTGGCAGTAGGTTTCAGAAAAACTTCACGGCCTTTGTCTATCACGCTATCTAATGTAAGGCCTTCGCGGTTAAGCATTTCCATCAGGAAGTCATCTACAGTTATTTGGGTAAGTACTTTTTCATGGCCATAACCTCTGCGCGGGTCAAGATTGGTGATGTCTATTAGTTGCTGAATGGTACTTTTTCCATCACCTGTTACAGCCGCAGGTTTGCGAATAGCAGCAGCGACAAATTTGTAGTTGATTACTAACACCCGATGGTCTTGCCCTGTGATGAATTTTTCAACAATGACACCTCGACCATATTTTTTTGCCGCGGCTAAACCAATGCACGCACCTTCCCAATCGGTGATGCCGGTAGTAGCACCTTTACCGTGATTTCCATTTACAGGCTTGGTCACAATTGGATAATTAATACTGTCGATAGCATCTTTCAATCCTTCTTCACTGTAAACAATGCGGCCCTTTGGTACTGGAATTTCTGCGGCACCAAGCAGATTTTTTGTTTCCTCTTTGTCACATGCAATATCTACTGCAATGCTGCCAGTGGTGCTAGCAATAGTGGCGCGAATTCGTCTTTGGTTCACACCATAGCCAAGTTGCACAAGAGAATGTTTGTTCAAACGGATGTAAGGAATTCCTCTTGATACCGCTTCATCTACAATACATCCGGTAGATGGGCCAAGGCGTTCGTCCTCGCGTATCTCGCGCAGTTGTTGTATGTCAGCAGCAAGGTCATATTCTTTTCCTTCAATCAAAGCCTCCGTAATGCGCACCGCAGCGCGTGCAGCATATTGTCCTGCTTTTTCTTCCATGTAGCTGAACACTACATTGTATACACCCGGCTTGCTGGTTTCGCGTGTGCGGCCAAAGCCACATTCCATGCCTGCAAGGGTTTGTATCTCCAATGCAATGTGCTCGATTACGTGGCCCATCCAAGTGCCTTCCTTCACCCGGGAGAAAAAACCACCGGGTTCGCCAACGCTACATCTGTGGCTGTACATGGAAGGAAAAAGCTTCTCCAATCCCTCACTGAAGCCATCAATGGAGTTGGAAGGTCGTTGTTCCATTTCCTCCAAATCGAGGCGCATCTGTATCAGCTTATGTCTGCGAATGCTCCAGTAATTGGGGCCTTTCATCACTTTGATGTCGAGTATTTTCATACGGGTATGAGTATTGAATATTGGGTATTGAGATGAAAATTTGAAGTGAAATATTTCTCTTTTGGCTTATCACTCTTCAATCATTCCTTCATCGATTAAGGTATGTGGCGAAGATGGTGGAAAAGCGGTTTCAATGGATAGTTCAATATTGAATTGATTTTTCCTGACACGTCAAATATTCAAACCATGGGTCATGGGGTTACATTTGTTTTATGGGATTGGTCTTTTCCAAAATTATTCTTTCAAATCCAGTTCATCCGGAATTACAAAGCTTGGATGTGAAGTGTCTTGTTGACTCAGGCTCAACTTATCTGTGTATTCCCGAACACATCAGCAATCAATTGAAGTTAGTTGCCTTGGACGAGCGAGAGGCAGAACTTGCTGATGGCAGCATGAAACTGATGAAATATGTTGGGCCCATAAAAGTGCAGTTTGAAAATCGGTTGTGCTTTGTTGGAGCTATGGTAACAGGGAATGAAGTTTTGCTTGGTGCCATTCCGATGGAGGATATGGATTTGATTATTCATCCGAAATTGCTGAAACTCTCTGTAAATCCTGCCAGCCCGAACGTGGCCACAGGAAAGGCGAAATAATTTATAGCTCGATAAAAGAATGACTTACTACTTTGTAATCTAAGTGACATTTGAGTGCAGAGTAATCTGATGCAAGGTTTCAAAATCCATAGTTTCAAATCCGACTTTGCTTTGAACTATCGTCTTCAATTTTTTATCAAATCATTATTTAAACTGATTCTTTCTCTGTTTGCAAGTAAGATTCAATTTATAATTTGCAGTTCACTTAAGCAGAAAGCCTGAAAGGCTTCAATACGATTAACAGCGGTTGGATCACCCGATGCATATAAGAACGTGTTTATGCAGAAGCCTGAAGGGCTTCAATATGCCAACTCTTTGAAGCCCTTCAGGCTTCTTAGTTCTGTAATATGATTATACAGCGGGTGATGCACCCGCTGTTACTCAAATTGAAGTCCTTCGGGCTTCCCTTACTTGTAAACTTGGAAAGAATCAATTATTTAATTTCTGTAATCGCAAACAATTTCATCCTTTCTGAAATCAATTACATGAACGGAAATCAAACTCACCTTTCAGGTAGTTTAGTTTGTCCTTCCTTTATTTACCTCACCAAATAAAAACCAAATACAATAACTGCGATGAAAACAATATTTACCACACTGCTTGCAACTGCCATCCTCTGCCATGCGCCATCCATGGCTGCTGATGAAGGCCACAAGAAGAAAAAAGAAGAACCCAAAAAGGAAGAGAAGAAAGAGGAAGACAAGTACACAGACATTACCAAGAAGTGTATGAAGAGCGAGGGACTCTTCACCATCTGGCGCGACAGCACCACGGGCAAATCATATCTGGAAGTGCGCGAAGACCAGTTGGGCAAGGAGTACATCTACTTCAACCATATTGCCGATGCTCCGGTAGAGGCAGGCTATTTCCGCGGCAGCTATGGCGACAGCAAAATCATCCGCTTCGCGAAAAATTTTGAGAAATTAGATGTAGTGCAGGAGAACACCAATTTTTATTACGATCCGGCAAACGAACTGAGCAAAGCAAGCGATGCCAACATCAACGACCCGATACTGGCAAGTGAAAAAATAGAAGCTGTTTCTAAAGACAAAAAAATCTACCTGATAGATGGTGATGCCATTTTCCTTTCAGAAAAATTTCAGATGATAAAGTGGCCATCGCCTCCGGGCTTTCCGCCAGGCCCATTAGGCAACATGAGCGCGAGTAAAACACGCATCGATGCCATCAACAATTATCCGCAAAACACAGAGCTTACTGTGTCATATGTATATGAAAACGGTTCGCCCATGATGTGGACCGATGCATTAGCCGATGCGCGCAACATCACCATCAAGTATCAGCACACCTTACTGGAGGTGCCTGCTAACAACTACCGGGCACGTGCCGATGATCCACGCATCGGATATTTTACTACACAGATAAATGACATGACCAGCTTCAGCACCACGCCATGGCTTGACGTGATACACCGCTGGCACTTAGAGAAAAAAGATTCGAATGCGAAACTGAGCGACCCGGTGGAGCCTATTACTTATTGGATAGAAAACACCACACCCAAAGAGCTGCGACCTATCATAAAAGAAGCATGTGAAAGGTGGAACGATGCATTTCGCGAAGCGGGCTTTACCAATGCTGTGGTATGCAAAGAGCAACCGGATGATGCCACCTGGGATGCAGGTGATATACGATACAACGTGTTGCGCTGGACATCGTCACCTCTGCCTCCGTTTGGCGGCTACGGGCCAAGTTTTGTAAACCCGCGCACAGGGCAAATACTTGGCGCAGACATCATGCTTGAGTTTGTGGCGATAGTGAACAGGGTGAATGCAGAGAAAATATTTAAATCCGCAGGATACCTGAATGATGATGAGTTGGAAGAACAACTCGGCAAGCAGATTCGCAATCCATTTCTGTGTATGGCTGCTGCGCAAACCAACCACAACTTAGTATTTGGCAGCACCGCAGCCGAGGCTCTGGGCATGGACAAAGCAGCTGAAAAAGAAATAGTAAAGCAATTGCTCTATCGCCTTGTGCTGCATGAAGTGGGACATACGCTGGGCCTTACGCACAACATGCGCGCAAGCACCATGAGCAGCATGGCCGATGTAAAGAATCCGGAAAAAGTGACCAAAGAAGGACTGACCAACAGCGTGATGGAATACCCCGCATTCAACTACCAGCAGAATGCCAATGAACAGACGCTTTACTGCGATACGAAGCCCGGCCCTTACGACTTGTGGGTGATAGAGTATGGCTACAGCCCTGCCACCAGCGATACAATGACTGAAGAGTTGCGACTGAAAAAAATAACAGACCGCAGCACTGACCCCAAGCTGATGTATGGCAACGATGCTGATGACATGCGGGCAAGCGGACGTGGTATCGACCCTGATGTAAACATATATGACCTGACCAACGACCCGGTGGCTTACGCCAGCGAACGTTGCGAATTGGTGAATACCATTTTGCCAAAACTGAAAGACAAATTCCAGAAGAGCAATCAGAGCTATCAGGAAATGCTGCAGGCCTATTGGATAACCACGGGTGAGTATGCCAATCAACTGCGGGTGATGACGCGCCAGATAGGTGGTGTGCACTACGACCGCAGTTACTTCGGGCAGGACACCAACAAGAAGCCATTAGAACCTGTAAGTGAGGAAAAACAAAAAGCTGCGATAACTGCGCTGTCCAAATACGCCTTTGCTCCCGCTGCATGGGACAAGGCAGCCACGGCCTACAACTACCTGCTGGCCCAGCGCAGAGGGTTCAACCATTTTGTAAGTAATGACGATCCGCACATACACCAGCGCGTGCTTGCTATGCAGAGCGAGTGTCTGAACCACCTGCTGCACCGCAATGTGTTGCAGCGCATTACAGACAGTCAGTTGTATGGCAACACCTACTCGTTAGACGAGTACATGATAGAGCTGACCAACAGCATCTATAGCGCTGATGCGAAAACTGCGGTGAACACCATGCGCCAAAATTTACAGATTGAATATGTGAAGCGACTTGCCCTGATGCTGGATGAGAAGACTACCTATGACAATGTGAGCCGCAGCATGGCCATGAGCGAACTGAAGCGCATAGACAATATGATGGCCACAGGCACCAGCCCCGATGCTCTTACCAAAGCACACCGCGAACATGTGCGTGCTGTGGTGAAGCAGGCATTAGAAGTGAAATAGAAAGTAGTGAAGGAATACAAAATAAAACCGCCCTTGCCGGACAGCAGGGGCGGTTTTTTTATTGCATTTTTCTAATGATTAACGCAAATTACTGCGCCTGTTCCTTCACGGTGCGGTCAGCACTGATGGCCGACTTCTCTATGCGCATGCGACCTTGGTCTATAGATATTACCATATCTGTTTCGCCCACTTCAATCACCTTGCCGTGTATGCCGCCAAGTGTTACCACTTTGTCGCCAATCTTCACACCTTCCTGAAATTTCTTCTGCTCCTTGGCGCGCTTCATTTGCGGCCTTATCATGAAAAAATAAAAAATGGCAAAGAAGCCAATCATAAAAATGATGCTCATGCTGCTGCCGCCACCTGATGATGCAGCCGGAGCTGCCTGTAATAAGAATTGATTCATCTTGCTTTTGTTGTTTACTTGCTTGCCCCTGCGGGTTTTTGTTATTGAAAATTTGAATTGTTTCTTTTTTTGAATGAAAAATTTTAGCGAGTGCGCTCCATCTGTACACCACCTTGTTGCTCTTGCACAGGTGCTTCCACACCGCTCACCATGCCTTGCAGTTTCAGTGTCCACTCAGCAGGTATGCAGTTGGTAAGTACACTTATGCTTTTATCTATTGCACCGGGAAATCCCTTGCTGTTGAACTCCACAGTTATCTGCCCATGTTCGCCCGGCAGTATTGGTTCTTTCGACCAGTCTTTGCTGGTGGTGCATCCGCAGCTTGGCTTCACTTGCTGAATGATGAGGGGTTCATTGCCGATGTTTTCGAAACGATATGTATGTGTCACCTTTTCGCCAATGGCAATGGTGCCAAACCTGCAGACTACGCTGTCAAAGGAAATAACGGGAACTTCGCCATCAGAAGTGCTGCCTTCAGCCGGTGGAAAGTTGAGCAGATCGGCAGTTATTTTTCTGTCGTCCGTTTTGCAAGCCATCAGGCAGGTGGCAATGGCTATGCAGTAAATCAAAATCTCTTTGTTCATGTTGCCAAGTAACGATGCAGGCTTGTGTGTTTCGTTATTTTTTCTCACCACTTTTTAGTAAATCTTTCTTGTTCAGTAATCATTGTCGCGTTGGTCTTCGTATTGGCCAAAGTCAAATTCATCTTCTCGTTCCGTTTCCGGTTCATCTGCTGTGCTATTGCCATGCACTTCGTTGAATTCGTCTTCGCTGAATTCTTCACCAAACAAATCCATCTCCTTAGAGTCCTGCGAGGGTGCATCGCCATAGGCCAATGAAACACGCGGATAGATAGTGCTTGGTTTGTCCTTTTTCACCTCCACCAACTCCACATAAAAAATCCACATGCGCATGAAGTCATATACATACAGCACTTTGTCGCTGGGCTTGCTCACCATGCTTTCCAATGCTGTGGTTTTCATGCTGAGCTTTTTGCTGCTTTCCATTTCCAGCAACGGTATTTCGAGGCCCTTTTCCCATGTTTCGTTGCTCATATAGAAGCTGGCCATTTCGCCTTCTTCGAAGTCGAATGCATCTAAGATGGCTTTGTGCAGTGCTTCAAAGGTGTCGGTCGTTTCTATTTCTATATCACGAAATACATCTTGCTCAGTGTCTATGATGACTCTGAATTTGTAAATGTTGACACCTGAATTTTTTTTGGCCATTTGGCTAAAGTTGAAAAAAAAAATGCGGGAGGCGAAACTATGTGCTTTGGATAGCCATGCCAATGAGAATGGAACTAATTGCCTTGGGCCAGTTGCCTGCGTCTGCGGTTGTCTCCATTCAGCATGGCTTTCAGTCCATCGAGCAGTTCGTCCATGGTGTCAAATTCTTCCTGATAAAGAACGCCCACACCTTGTGTGTAAGGGCTTTGCACAGCAGTGCCCATGCGGTAGTCACTGCTTTCATTATATACCACAAGTTTCAGTTTTCCTTCATCGGTAAATCGGTATTCTATTCTGATGTCTCCTATCAGGTTGGAGGTATTTTGATTGATGCGGCTTGTATTGCGCGATACACCAAGGTTGCTGCTGATGGTCATTTTGTCATCGAACAATTGCGTGCTGAGTGCAAGCGCAATTTCTTCGTTGCTTATATCATCACCGGGCCGGTAGTTGAAACCCAGGTCGAAGTCATCGCTGAGTTGGCTCAGCCAGTTGCTTACCTGGCTGCTGAGTAGTTCGCTGCTTGTGGCACCAAATGCACCGGTGCTGTTGTGGTCGCTGGTTACATTGGGTGGACTGATGAAGCGTTTCATCACAAGCAGTGCAAATGCTTGTCTGTTTTTTTCCTGCTCAGTGCTTAGCACAGCTTCCACGCGGCTGCGTGTTACCTGATCCACACTGGGCAGCTCTACATCAAACTCTACTCCAGGGTTCATCATTTTTCCGGTCAGGTTCATCACCAGTTCTACGGGCACACGTTTGCCGCCTGCATAGCGCGGGTCGGGCACCACATCATATAGCGATGCGTTTACTTTATATATGGCTTGCAGGTTGAGGTCGGCTGCAAACGGGTCGCCATACCATGCTATGGTGCCACCGGGTTTTACTATGAAGTCTTTGTTCACTAAGTTTTGCAAAGTGAATTTGTATTCGCCTTCTACCACCTCCACCAGGCCATACATGTTGAAGGTGTTGAATCCGCTGATGTCCATCAGCAGATGGCCTTTTCCGCGGCCGCGCATCACATCGCCTACGGCTTCGTCAAATATGATTTTGAATTCTGCATCAGGAGTTACTTCCAGATTAAAATTCAGTTTGATACCTCCGTAGTCTTTTGGTTTTTGCTGCGCTTCACCTTCATCTACAAATCGCACAAAGTTTTCAAAGGTTTGTTCTGCATTGCTATTCATTGGCATGGCCAGCGTAGTCCCTTTGGCACTCTTTAGTGTGCAGTCAAATTCTAGTTTGTCGTCATACCCGTAGATGCCAACATAGCCTGTGGTGTAAGCTCTTCCATAGTACAGCGCGTTCATTTCCTGCGTAGTGTTCATGGCCAGCATGGGCTTGTCCATTTCTATAAACAGGTCGAAGTTCCATGCAGCAAAATTGTTGTGCATGATTTGGCCTGTCAGGTATCCGGGGTTTTGTTCCTGGTCGCGCACTTTGATGTGGTCGAAGGTGAACATGTCGGGATAGATTCCTATTTGTTCCTCGATGCTGTAGTGTGTATTGAGGTAGTTCACAAATATGGACGCACCTAGCAGTGCGGCCTCACCTTCCATTTGCGGAGCTTCCGGTTGGCCCGTTACAGCAATGGTTCCGCTGGCTAAGCCTTTTATTTCTATCACACCAGGCGAAAGAAATTCGTTGATGAAACTGAGGTCTAAGTCTTTCACTGTTGCCATCAGGTCCAGCGGACTCTTCTTGTCATCAGGTCTGTAGTAACCATTGAATGTAAGGGGTGTGCTCTTGGTTATGATGTTGCCTGCCAGTTGGTCTTTTTCCAAAGTGCCATCAATGCGCAGCACGCGTTTTATGTTGTCCCATGCACTTTGTGCGCAGAGGTAACCCACGTAATAGTTATTCAGTTTGAAATCGCGCAGTATGATGTCGTTGGTGAATATTAAATCGTGATAGGCATTGCGCACAGCCGCTGTGCCACCCAATATTCCAAAAAACTTTGTTTCGCTGCCGGTAAAGTCATTCAGGTTGCCAATATCAAATTCATGCAATTCAAAGTTGAGCGTGGCCCTGGGATTTTCTGAAATGCTTCCATTAGCTTTTACCCATTGTTCACCACTGCTCATATCAAAGTTGTTGATGGTAATCTCTTTGCCTGCAATGGATGCGCTTGCATTGTCTTTAATGAGCCACACATTGTTGTTTACGGTAAGGCTGCTTTCTCTGAATTGAAAGATGAAATCTTCAAAGCTGTGTACAACCAGCCGGCCTTTGATGTCGCCACTGTTCCAGCCATGGCCATTGCCCCAGGCTACATCGGTATATACAGTGTCTGCATCAGTGCGCGACTCAAGGCTTAGGTTTTCAAATTCAAAATCATCCACAATCAGTTTGTCGCTAAACACAGTAGCATACAGTGTAGGGTCGTTGGCGTATTTCTGTGCATCGGTCACTAAGTTTTTGAAATGATTGTTCATGTAGCTCACACTGTCAGAGCTGAGGGTAAATGAGAAATTATCAGCGCTTTCATCCACATTCATTCGCAATGTGGTGTTGTTCGCAATTTTCAAATCGGGCAGATACACCTGCGTTATCTGTGTGGCATCGTGCACCGTGAGTTGTAGTTCGAATTTTTGCCGAGCATGTTCTGTTATTGGCGGATGAAAACTTGGAACAAGGTGACTCACTATTTGCATGAAACTGTTTCCAATGTCTTTTACATCGAAGTCTCCGGTAATTTTTGCATCAGCTATGTCAGATTTGAGTGTGATGCTTGGCGTGTTTGTGCGATCAGATTCCAGTAAGAGGTGTTTTATCTCATAGTCGTGGTTCATTGCACAATATGTCACATCATCCAATTCCAGTTCACCTTCAAACCTGTCGAAATCGAAACCCTGGCTGGCCATGCGCACGTGTCCGCTTATGCTGCTATAATCATATTCGCGCAGCAGGTGCAAGGCAGTTAAGTTCATGTGTTGAATGTGTGCATCGAAATTGAGCACGGGGTTGGCTGGTCTGAAATCCACTGAGCCGGTAAAGTCAACACTTGCATTCGGATCATCAATGCTGAAGTCGCCTGTGAACTGCCGCAGTGCGAACTGGCCTTCGTTCACCATGATGCCGGTGTAGTTGTACCCCATCACTGACAGATTGTGAATGTCACCGCTGAAGGAGGCATTCATTTTATTTAATTCCAAACTCTTTCCATCCACATAGAGGTCGCAACTGAAAGTGCCAAGGTCAGAGCTGTTGTAAAAACTGCCGATGTCAAAATTTTCTGTTCCCAGATTGCCGCGATACACATAGTCATTCTTAGCCTCATCCAGGCGGATGGCAAGGTCGGTGTTCACGTTGCCTATGGCAGTTTCTAATCTGCCCTTACTCACAAAGTCGTTGATGAATCCGGTGAAGCTGCCGCTGTACTTCAGCAAGCCCAGTTGAGCAAAGTTGGCCGGAGTTTTTAAATAGTGAAGCGAATCGTAGGGCGGTAGTTGAAGTTTATTTAGCTCCGCCTGGTTGGTGGTTAGCTCATCTATATCCAAACTGATGAAGGTGTGGTCTATTTCAGGCAGGCCATCCATGTTGAACGAACCTTTGAAACGCGTGTGTTCATCTATATCAATTTGCACATCCTTGCCCCTTAGCGAAGCTATCTTGCCTTTGAATTTTCCGCTCAGCGTTACCTCTTCGTTCCAGCCAAGTAGCGAGCTACTAAAGTAGGATAGGTCATCCATATAGAGTTTCGTATCGTCCAGTGCGAAGTCTATTTTCACTTGGGTATCAAAAGCTTCGAAGTCTTCAAAGAAGTCATTGTAGAAAAAACTCAAGTTGCCCTTTACCTCGCTACGGTTGGTTTGGAAATAGGCATTGTTTAGTTGCAAATTTTCCGGTACCATCATCAGGTCAGCCTGCATGTCTTTCAGGTTGAATCCGCTTTGCTCTATGAAGGCAAGTTGAAGAATATTGGCAGTAACGGTGTCGCCAATGGCAAGCAAATCTTTCACCTCCACATTCACTCCGCTGTTCATCATGTGGTTCCAGTCTATGCCGAAATTTTCGCGCAGTGGTTTGTTTTCATTCACATAGTTCACGCGGCCATTCACCAATTTCAGATTGTTGATCTGTACTACGCTTTGTGCTGAGTCACCGCCACCGAGCTTATCCAAGTATTCTACTATGAATCGGTGATTGAGCACCGAGTCGCCTTCATGGCGAATTATGTTGATGTATGGATTCACAATTTCGGCACTGCCTACTTCAAGGTTTCCGGTTCGCTTGTCGAAGGTGTAATTGCCCACATGCAGTTCGTCTATATATGCCAGTGTGTCTTGGTATTGGTCTTCTATGTAGAGGTCTTCCAGCACCAAGCGCGCCCACAGGTCTATGTCCACACGGCCCACCATCACAGTGGTTTTCAGCTCACCACTGAGGTACGAGGCCACGCGCTGTGTTAGCCAGGTTTGCACAGGCGAAGTCTGTATGGCAAAATATCCAACAGCCAACAACAGCAGAATTGCTATAAGCACATTGCGCGATATTTTGAGGATTCTTTTGAGCAAGAAAAGTTGAAAGAAATAAACGAGGGAAATTAGAAATGGCGCGAAGTCACAAACTGTGCCTTGAGTGGCGTTGCGAACAAGGGAGTGTGGGAGCACAAGCTAAGCTATTGACTCCGAGTATTACATTGAATCAAAAAAAGCCTTTGCTCAAAGTGCTTTCTGTATATCATTGCCTGTAGAGAGATTTAGCTTCACAATTAGAATTTTCACACTTTCAAAAATGTTGGCAGCAATAACAGCCGGAGTACAGATAGGAGTAGAGCCTCGTTACGAGGCCAATCTGAGCAGCCCTGTGGCAGGCCAATTTCTTTTTTCGTATCGCATCAGCATTCACAATGGCAATGCTTTTCCTGTACAACTGATGCGCAGGCACTGGTACATATTCGACAGCATGGCTGTGAATCGTGAAGTGGAAGGCCCCGGTGTAGTGGGCGAGCACCCCATCATAATGCCCGGTGGCACTTTTGTGTACTGTAGTGCTTGTGATCTGCGCAGCATGCGCGGAACCATGCGCGGCTTTTACAGTATGCAAAACATGGCAGATGGAAGCAGCTTTCGTGTGAATGTGCCGTTGTTCAATATGGAAGTGCCTTATGCACTCAACTGAAGATTCCCATTAACACCTTTTCAAACCTCTTAACAAGTGCCGTCAGAAAACACCCGGTACTTTCGTGTCGTCTTTTTACCAAACCACAATTTAATTTATAAAAAAAAATATGACGATGAAAAAATGGATAGCCCCGGTGATGATGATGGCAGCCGCCATACTGATGACCACCACAACCCTGGCACAAGGCAAAGCCAAAGTGCACATCAAAAAGAATGTAAACGGCACCACCACCGAAGAAACGCGTGAAGTAAATATTGCCGAAGGCGAAGACATACAAAAGGTGTTGCAAGAGATCGGTGTATTAGATGAGTTCGGCCAACTGAAACCCGGTCAGGAATTTGAAATAAAAATTGACAAGTACGACTTAGACAACAATGTGCAAAACCTGCACTTCTTCTTCTCGCCAGATATGATGGTGCCACAGCCTGCACCCGATGTACCAGGCGCTATAATTATTGAATCGGAAACCCGCACATTCTTAGGTGTGATGCTGCGCCAAACCGAAACCAATGACAATGGAACCACCACCGGTACAGGTGCATACATCACCGAGGTAATAGCGGGCACTGCCGCTGAAAAGGCAGGGCTATTGGCAGGTGACGTGATAACTGAAATAGACAAGAAGGAAATGAAAGGAATGAATGATGTGATCAATTATGTGCAGAGTAAAAAGCCAGGAGACAAAGTGGACATACAAGTGCAGCGCGATGGCAAAAAGAAAAAAGTGAAAGCAGAACTTGGTGAGAAAGAAATGGAAGCGCCTATGATGTTTCAATTTGATATGGAAAGAATGGGTGATATGGACCAATTGCGCGAGTTGGAAGAACTGCAAATGCTGAAAGACTTCAATTTCCGTTTTGAAGCAGACAGTATTACCATTTTTTGCCCAAGCACACCGAATTGCATTTGTCCCAGCGATAGCATGAAAATTTGTCAACCATTTAGCTGGAATGGTGAAGGCATGGCAGTGAAGGAAACTGCATTTCTTGGAGTAACGCCATGGTATGATGAAGAGGTGAAGCAAGGAGTTCGTGTGAATGTGGAAGGTGAAACCTCTGCTGAAGAAATGGGCTTGGTGAGTGGTGATGTGATAAAAAAATTCAATGGAGTGGAAGTGAACAGCTTTGATATGCTGGCTGACGAAATAGGCAAGACCACACCGGAAAGTGAAGTGAATATTGAGATAGAACGCGAAGGAAAAAACAAAACCATAAACGGCACCATTGGCAAGCGCAGCATGAGTGGATTCGAAGACTTCCGCATTTTCCACGACTTCAAAGGCATGGATGAAGGCGGCAACTACACCTACGATTATGAATTTGACATGGATGCAGAAGATGTGCAACAACACATGGAAGAATTGCTTCGCACTTTGGACGAACAACAATTGATGCTTGATGAAGAGCGCCAGCGAATACTTGAGGAAATGGAGCGCATGGACACAGAACACGATGTGGTCATCATCAAAATCAGGATTGATGAAATAACTCCTGAAGAATTGGAAACTGTGAATGAAAATGCAGAGCCCAAATTGTCAAACGCCAACGACATGGCCATTGATGAGATCAGCTTTTTCCCCAATCCTGGTGATGGTGTTATCAACCTCACATTTACCACACAGGACAAGAGCAGTGTGACCATCACCATCTATGATGCGAAGGGCCAGCAGGTGTACAACGAACTGCGCACCGATTTCAGCGGCAGCTACAAAAACACCATTGACATAAGCACACAACCTGCAGGCACATACTACCTGCAGATATTGCAAAACGGCAAGAGCTATAGCAAGAAGATTGTGAAAGGGCAATAGAAAATTTCTTCCGATAAAAAAATAGAGACACCCGTCCATTGTGGCGGGTGTTTTCTTGCAATCAGGTTTTTAGAATTAGTTCATGGAAAAAATGAGGTACATAGTCACGTCTGCTTTGCTGTTTCATTATGCAATACTTCAAGGGCAAACAGATTCAAAAAAGGTGTATTACTTGGACACCAACTATGTAGATTTCTATGAAGATTGCTACTACGAAGGTTGCAAGGCTAAAATCTGTGACACTATTTATTCCTTGCATTACGACAAGCGATACTTGGGCAACTGGCAAGTGTTTTACGATGCTACGCTGAGCAACCTTCAATCAGAATCTTATACACGCAACGACACCGTATTCGATATTCAATACCACCGCAACGGCATGAAAAAATCAGAAATCCGTGAAGTAGATCATTTATGGATATACCATGCAGAGTGGTGCGGCAATGGGCAGGCAATAGTGCCACCACACAATCCGAATTTGACAGGATTTGCTGAATACAGCAGATATTACTGCAATGGGCAAAAGGAATGGGAAGGCCTCATTGCCAATGGCCAAGTATATGGAACTGAACGCAGGTGGTATGAAAACGGAGGGTTGCAATCCGAAAAGACATTCACGGCTTACAATCAAGATGTGGATTGGTTGGAGCAAGGTGAATCCATATTGATTTGCGAAAAATATTGGGACGAACATGGAAATGAAACTGAGCCGTTCGACAATGGCTTGTATAACATCAATATGCTATCTGCACCTAATAGGATTGACGAAGAATTTTTGACCGATGCAGTGCCGTACCATCAGGTGTTGGACAATGAATACTACGACAATAGCATGAGTCGTTTTGCAAAACGAGTGTATGAGGAAGCTATATTACCAGATGGGTGCGCCTGCAAAGTTGGACAGGTCTATGTCCGATTTTATGTGGAACAAGACGGAAGCATTACGCAAGTAGAAATAGACACAAGTCTGGAACCTATGGCGGACGCGGCCTTCCTAACTGCCATTCACAATGTAGGCACTTGGCCAGCAGTTCAATTGAACGGAGAACCTGTGAGGGTAGCAGTTGTTGTAGCCCTTAGTTTGGAGAATATTCAGAAGTGATAGGATTCATCAAACCAAAACACGTAATAGAAAAACAAAAAACCGCCCCTGCTGTTCAACAAGGGCGGCATTTTTTTATCAGTATCTCAATAGTTATTTTCAATCATCATTCAACAACCATGCGGCCAAGCAGTTGGCCAAGGTTGTTTGTGATTTGATAAAGACCGGCACTTAATGCCTCAACATTCACTTGCATGGTTTGCACATTGTTCATCACAATTGTTTGCACTGCGCGGCCAGTTGCATCCACTATGCTCAGTGTTTCATCCATCGTTTGTGCTGCACTTATCGTGATGCTTGTGTTGGCCGGAATAGGGAAAATGTTGAATGTGTTCAACTCATTTTCATCCACACCAATCGGGCAATCCACACAAGAACCGAGGCATACTTCAGGCAGTGTGATGTTGACATCATCCACCGTGATGCTTCGGTTGTATCCGCCATTGCCATCGTCCACTCCGCATTCGAATGGTACTACTTCGCTCATGGGCCAATCATTACCATTCAGGTATTTGAAGAGTACCTGGGTGTTTTCAGCAACAGTTACCGTGGCAGTGTACAAATTGTCAAATGCAAGTGTCATTTGTGTGGCTGATGGACTCCAGCCGTTAAACGAACCTGCTACATGCACACCGCTGGCATCAGCTATCAGCGTGCCCAAGTCGAGTTGGAAAGTGATATCAACCATTGGAATAACTGTACACGAGCTGCACTGTGCAAAACACACAGGAGTCAAAGTTTCATTGATGCTGCTTGCTGTGTAGCTGCGATTCAGAAAATCTCCGACACCACATTCAGCAGGCACGGTTTCATAAGTCAGTCCGTTTACGAATTTGTATTGAACGGTTTCGCCACTATTCAGCACCACTACAGCTTCATACAAGTTGGTAGCATATTCACTCATTTGTGTAGCGGTAGCATCCCAGCCATTGAAGTCGCCAGCAATGAAAACTCCATCAGCACTAACTGCTTCGTTGCTCATATCCACTCTGAAAGTGATGAGTACGGGAACAGCAGCAGCGCATTCAGCGCACGAAGCAAAACAAACAGGGCCGTAGTCTGCATCCGCTTCACCTACTTCGAGTATGCGATTGAATCCGCCAAAGCCATCGCCCTCACCGCATTCGGCAGGCACAGTTTCCTGCATTGGCCAATCATTGCCATTGATGAATTTGAATAACACCGTAGAGTTGGTATCCACCTCAGCGGTGAATTCATAAATGTTATCGCTGTCATCATCAGTCATCTGCGATGTTGCCGGAATCCATCCTTGGAAGTTGCCGGCAATGTGTACACCGTCAGCACTGACAGTTTCGTTGCTCATATCCACCATGAAGGTTACTTCCACAGTTGCAGGTTCTACCACATCATCGCACACGGTACATGCCGCAAAGCACACAGGGCCGAAAGCAATATTTTCTTCACCTACCGAAAGTGATCGGTTGATGCCACCAAAGCCATCGTCCTCGCCACATTCGGCAGGTACTGTTTCAGCCTGCGGCCAGTCGCTTCCATTGATGAATTTGAATTGAATAGTAGTATTTATTTCTACCTCGTAACTCAATTCATAGATGCCGCCACCAAGGTCAGTCATCACGGTACCATTGGGATTCCATCCTTGAAAACTACCGGCAACATGCACTCCATTGGCGCTCACAATTTCGTTGCTCATATCCACCTGAAACAGAACTGTAACTGTGGTTGGCTCCACAATATCATCACAGTCCATACATCCGGCATAGCATACAACATCCAGGGTCAGATTTATGTCAGCCACCGTGGCTGTTCGGTTGTTGTTGGTGGCACATTCAGCAGGTACGCTTTCATCGCTGCCCCATGCATTACCATTCACAAATTTGTATTCGAGAGCAGTATTTGATTCTATTTCTACCGTCACTGTAAAGATTCCATCGGCATCACCATCATCCATAATTGTGGTAGCAGGATCCCAACCCTGAAAGTTGCCTGCCACATGCACACCGTTTGCGCTTACGGTTTCGTTTTGCATATTTACCATGAAGGTCACATTCACCATGGTAGGCTCTACTATCACATCACAATCTTCGCATTCGCCAAAGCATACTACCACTGTGCTTGCATCCATATCAGTAACAGTGAAGCTGCGGTTGTATCCACCAAAGCCATCATCTGCACCACAAGCCGTAGGCACCGTTTCGCTCATCGGCCAGTCATTGCCATTGATGAAACGATATTGTACGGTGGTGTTTTCTTCTACTTCTAAAGTGACTGTGTAAATGCCATCCATATCCACATCAGTCATCATTGTTGTTGCCGGATCCCAGCCTTGCATGCTGCCTGCTATGTGCACACCGTTGGCATCCACAGTTTCGTTTTGCATGTTTACCTGGAAGGTGATGTTTACCATCACGGGGTCCACGATGATGCCGCAGTTGGCGCACTCTCCGAAGCATACCATGTCTATACTCATATCAGTATTGCCAATGCTGGCAGTGCGGTTGTTGTTGGTGGCACATGCACCCGGAACCGCCTCTTCGCTTCCCCAAGCGTTCCCGTTTACGAATTTGTATTCTATTACGGTATTGGCTTCAATAGGGACAGTAACGGAATAAATAGCGAGCATGCCCGGGTCAGTCATTTCTGTTGCAGCCGGATCCCATCCTTGAAAGTTGCCTGCGAGATGCACACCATTCGCACTGATGGTTTCATTCTCCATGTTCACAACAAATGTTACATTGACCATTATAGGTTCCACTATCACATCGCAGTCTTCACATTCGCCAAAGCATACTACCACTGTGCTTGCATCCATATCAGTAACAGTGAAACTGCGGTTGTAGCTGCCAAAGCCATCGTCCACACCGCAGGTCATGGGCACCGTTTCGCTCATAGGCCAGTCGTTGCCATTGATGAAACGATATTGTACCGTGGTGTTTTCTTCTACTTCTAAAGTGACAGTGTAAATGCCATCCATATCC
>JBJXFP010000019.1:0-27406 GCA_046155615.1 Flavobacteriales bacterium
GTGTCAATGGCAAATACCAAATCACCCGTAGTCACCTTCGCGTATTTGGTTTTAGAAAGCTGAAACTTGCATTTGCCATCTGTCACCTTCACACTTCTCTTGCCCGAAAATTTTTCATTGTTCACAGTGTAGTACACCACTTTGATTTTCTTTAGCTCTTCAGGCTTTATATATACAATGACTCCGTTGAGTATCAAATCGAACGTGGATTGCTGGCTGCTGGCATCAGTCAGCATGGTGATACAAATAGCGAAGAGAAGAAGTTTTTTCATGCTGTTGTCTTGAATTTACACCACCACATTCACAATCCGCTTAGGCACTACAATGATTTTCTTGGGCGCTTTGCCCTCCAGAAATTTTGTAGTTTGCTCATCGGCCAGCACTGCTTTGGTTACTTCCTCCTGCGAAAGCTCCACACCCAGCGGCAGGAAGAAACGCGTCTTGCCATTGAACGAAACGGGGTAATCGAAAGAAGAAACTTCTAAAAATGCTTCGTTGAATGCAGGCCACTTTGCATCGGTGATGGAGGTGGGCCTCACCACCTGCCCCTCTCCGGTGGAGAGGGGTGTGGCCTCACCCTGATCCTCTGGCCTCATCTGTCCTTCAGACATCTTCTCCAAAGGAGAAGAGGAAGCGGCTAAGGTTTTTTTGGAGAGGGAGAGTTTTTCCCACAACTCTTCAGCAATGTACGGTGCATAAGGCGAAAGCAAAATGCACAACGGTTCTATGATTTGTCGCTTGCTGCATTTCTGTTCTGTCAGTTCGTTTACACAAATCATCAGTGTGCTCACAACAGTGTTCCAACTGTAACGATTGAGGTCTTCAGTTACTTTTTTAATGGCAGTGTGCAGGATTTTTAATTCTGCTTTTGTGGGTTCTTCATCGCTTACAAAAAAGGCCTCACCCCGACCCTCGCCAGAGGAGAGGGGGGAATGTGATAGTCTCCAAAACCTGCGCAGGAAGTTGTGTACACCATTGATGCCTTTGGTGTCCCACGGTTTGCTTTGCTCCACCGGGCCGAGGAACATCTCGTACATACGCAATGTGTCTGCTCCGAATTTCTCTACAAGTTCATCAGGTGTCTGAACATTGTATTTCGACTTAGACATTTTTTCGATTTCCCATCCGCAGATGTATTTGCCTTCTTTATTCCTAATAAAAAGGGCGTTTTCATTACCAGATAAACTCTTAAACCTTACTTCATCTAACTCGTCATTGTTTACAAGTGAAATATCTACATGAAGCTTTTGAATCAGCACATTAGATCGCCAGCCACCGATTTCAGCAAATTCCCTTTCGCTTAACTGTGATTTCACAATCTCTAGCAAGTCCTCTGGCCACATGTCTTCGTTTTCGAATAACCATTTGTTGATTTCAGATGATATATAAAGATTAGTTGGTTGAACGATCGTCTCGCGCAGTGGATCAACTGCTGAATTGTAACAGTACCTATAAACAAAACTACTCCTCCCCAAAATCATCCCCTGATTGATCATCTTCTTAAACGGCTCATCAAAACCAATGTAGCCGTGGTCAAAAAGAATTTTTGTCCAGAAGCGTGAGTAAAGCAAATGGCCTGTGGCGTGCTCTGCACCACCCATGTACAAGTCCACCTGGTTCCAGTAATCTATTTTTTCGCGTGCAGCAAATGCGTTGTCATTGTGCGCATCCATGTAGCGGAGGAAGTACCAACTGCTACCCGCCCAGCCGGGCATGGTGTTGTATTCCATGCGGTCGCCTTTCCACACATTCCATGCTTCGCGCTTGGCGCGTGCAAGGGGTGGCTCGCCATCTTCAGTGGGTAAGTATTTGTCCACTTCAGGTAAGGTTACGGTTCCGTCCTTTTCATCTATCAGGTATGGAATGCCATTCTTGTAGTAAACCGGAAATGGCTCACCCCAATAGCGCTGACGGCTGAACACTGCATCGCGCATTCGGTAATTCACTTTGCCTTGTCCTATTCCTTTTTCTTCTATAGCAGCAATTATTTTTTTCGTTGCGCTTTCACCCTCTCCGTTGGAGAGGGACGGGGTGAGGCCATTTAAGAAATCAGAATTCGCAAGCACGGCCTCTTTCGAAGCCTCCGCTTTTTCGCTGATGTCAACGCCTTCAAAAATGTTTGGAATCGGAAGGTCGAATTTTTTTGCAAAATCCCAGTCGCGCTGGTCGCCCGCAGGTACAGCCATCACAGCACCTGTGCCATAGCCTATCAATACATACTCACCAATCCAGATCGGAATTTTTTCATTGGTAAATGGATGAATGCAATACGCACCGGTGAATTGACCGCTTACATTTTTTACATCTGCCTGACGGTCGCGTTCTGTTTTCAGTTTTGCATTGGCGATGTATTGCTCCACTGCCGCGCGGTATTCATCGGTAGTTATTTGCAATACCAATTCATGCTCGGGCGCAAGAGTCATGAATGATACACCGAAAATGGTATCAGGACGTGTAGTGAAAACTCCAATTTGAAATTTGGAATCTGAAATTTGAAATTGCACATGCGCTCCTTCACTTCTTCCAATCCAGTTGCGCTGCACTTCTTTTATGTTCTCCGGCCAGTCAATGGTATCAAGGCCTTGTATCAGTCGCTCGCTGTATGCGCCAATGCGCATGCTCCATTGGCGCATCAGCTTTTGTTCTACAGGATGTCCACCACGTTCGCTCTTTCCGTCTTTCACTTCATCGTTGGCAAGCACAGTTCCCAATGCAGGACACCAGTTCACCCAACTGTCAGCGAGGTAGGCCATTCTGAAATGCATCAAAAGCAATTGTTGCTGCTCTTCGTTCATGCTCGTCCAATCAGTTGCCGTGAAGTCACCGGCAAAATCATTTCCGAAAAAGAATTTTTCTTTTGGCAATTGCGCGAACCAGTCATCATCGCATACCGCATTCACATTCTGATTTCCGTTCTCTTCAAATTTTTTGATGAGTGTAGAAATATTCTCTGCCTTGTTCGTGTCCTTGTTGAACCACGAATTATAAATGAGTGCAAAAATCCATTGCGTCCATTTGTAATAGTCAGGATTGCTGGTGCGTACTTCACGGTCCCAATCGTATGCGAAACCAATCTTGTCTAATTGCTCTCGGTAGCGTGCAATGTTGGTCTTTGTAGTTATCTCCGGATGTTGTCCTGTTTGTATGGCATACTGCTCAGCAGGCAATCCGAATGAGTCATAACCCATCGGGTGCAGCACATTGAAGCCTTGGTGTCTTTTGTAACGCGCAATGATGTCGCATGCTATATACCCCAGCGGATGACCCACATGTAAACCCGCACCACTTGGATAGGGAAACATGTCGAGGGCATAAAACTTTTCTTTCGTTTTGTCTTCGCTGACTTTGTAAGTCTTGTCCTCTTTCCAGCGCGCTCGCCACTTTTTCTCTATTTCTCTAAAGTCGTATTCCATGATTGTTTTCTACTAAAAAAAATTGGTAGGCGAAAGTAGCCTTGCGAAAAATGGAGAACTGTATGGATAACGAATACGGATTGGAAAAGTGTATTCGTCCAATGCAACAGGAATTTACATATTCATCTTCAAGATAAACTCAAATCACTTTGGTAGAAGAAATGAAAATCAGGAGGCAATACAATTCTATTGTGAAAGGGATACATTTGTTGTGAGCCAATTTCCTATCAGTATTGGCGAGGTGTAATCAAAACCAGAATTCCCGATGAGAACTATTTCTACCTCGGGCATACTAAGCAAGCTGCTTTCGCGCCCACTCATTCTTTTTTTTCTCTTCTTAGTTAGTCCACGGATGGAGGCCCAGGTCTTTTGGACGGAGACTTTCGGTACAGGGTGCAATCATTCCAACTTTGTGACTACCAACGGCACATGGGTTTCAGTCAATACAGGCACCAACAATAGTTTTGCCAACAGATGGTATATGAGCGCTGCTGAAAGTGGCAATGATGCAGGCACATGTGGCACTGCCTGCACTGCCGCCAACGACAAAAGCATGCATGTGTCCGCATCATTCAGCGATTTGGGTGCGGCATACCTGGCTGGTGGATTGGCTTGTATAACAAACAAACGCATTGAGTCGCCCACCATCAACTGCACAGGAAGAACCAATATCACAGTTTCATTCAATTACATAGAAAATGGACAGGGAACTTTAGACAATGCATCCATCGTTTATTACAACGGCACGGCTTGGGCTTTGCTTGAAGACCTGCCCAAGACTTTATTTGGAACCTGCGCTCCGCAAGGCTTATGGACCAACAGGCAATTGACGCTGCCTGCATCGGCCAACAACAATGCCCTGGTCAAAATCGGTTTTCTGTGGACGAACAACAACGATAACATCGGCACCGATCCATCCTTTGCTGTTGACGACATTACGCTCTCTACACCAGTAGTAGCCAACTCTATTGCCACAGGAACTATTAGCGGCACCCCTCTTTGCACCTGCGGTGCAGTAACTGTTCCATTTACCAGTATCGGCACTTTTGCCGTAGGTAATAATTACACAGCACAATTGTCCAACGCAAGCGGAAGTTTTGCTGCGCCTACTGCCATAGGCACGTTGGCAAGTACAGCCAACAGTGGGACTATTTCTGCAACCATTCCTTGCTCAGCCGTTGCGGGTACTTTGTATCGCATCCGTGTAGTTTCTTCTAATCCAGTTGTTACCGGAACTGACAATGGAGTGAACATCACCATCAATGCAGCGGTAACATATTACCTTGATGCAGACAGTGATGGTTATTATGCAAATACACAGCAAGCATGTGCAAGTCCGGGTGTGGGTTGGAGCACCACTGCATCCACCGCGGGCGATTGTAACGACAGCAATGCAGAAATAAACCCGTCAGTGGAAGAGGGCTGCAATTGTATAGACGACAATTGCAATGGGCAGATAGATGAGACGTGTGATTATGATGTGGACACATACACAAGCTGCAATGGAGATTGTGATAATTACAATGCAGCCATAAATCCTGCTGCATTAGAAATATGCAACAACATTGATGATGATTGTGATGGACAGATAGATGAGGGCTTCGATGCAGATGGTGACGGTGCCACCACATGTGCAGGCGATTGCAACGATTCCAATCCATCGCTCAATCCATGGACAGTGTGGTATGCTGATTTGGATGGTGATGGATATGGCAGTTACATTTTTGCTACACAATGCACCAATCCGGGTGTAGCTGGTGTGGTAATGCAAGGGGGCGATTGTGATGATTACAATCCGCTAATACATGCCGGTGTTGTAGAAATATGTGCGAACTATATGGACGATGACTGTGATGGATTTACAGATGAAGGATGCAGCGGTATTCCCAACGACCACCGCAGTGATGCACAATGGGTGAGCAATGATTCTTATCCACAATGCAATTGGATAACAGGCACATGCCTCAATGCTGACATATCTGCTGAAGGCAATGCAGCGAATGTTCTGGTTGGTGCTGGTCGCGATGTCTGGTACCGATTTGTAGCTCCCGGCTCTGCGGTGCAAGTGCGCGTGCAGCCTACAGGTTTCGATGCGGTGATCGAATTGCAAAACAGCACAAACACGGAGCTTAATGTTGAAAATATCAATACGTTCTCCGGATTGGAAATATTGAATTTCGTGGGTCTGGTAGTTGGCCAGACCTACTATGTGGCGGTGCGCAACTACAACAACACTGCGGGTGGCGGCTTCACTATTTGCATTTCACCCATCATCAATTCATATTGTGCTGATGGAAGCGGCACATACGAAATGTGCTCCAACCTGAAAGCAAAATGGACAGGGGCCAATAGCTACACCTATGCATGCACTCCCATCAATGCAACACCGGGGATGCCAACTACCGGATCTTCATCCACACAAATACCACTCAGTAATGCTGCACTCACTTTGCGTCACACAGGTCAATACGATGTGCGCGTAGATGGAAATTTTAATTTGATGAATGGACTTGTCGCCCCAGAAATAATAGTGGTGGCAGGCGTTGTGATTAGTCAGATTGCCATAGCACCACACGCCAGTGTAGAAGTAAAAAGTGCACAACGCTGTCCTGCTACTTTGCTCAAAGGATCCGTGTTACAAGGCAAGCCGTTTTTGTGTGGAGCCACTTCATACACCGTGGAGTTCACTAAAGTTTCTGATTGTACAGGTACAACAGATTTAGGATTGCCCTTCGAAGTAAATACTACCGGCAGTTCATCATCCCTGCTATTGAGTTTCAGTGCGCCTCAATCATTATCCACCAACTCCTATTACAAGGTGCGTTTCAGGCCAAACTTTGGCTATGGTAGCGGAAGCTTTGGCACTGCAAGATTCATATACATAGGCGGAAGCAGTGCACCTGAGTTACTCATTCATCAAGAATTTGAATTGGCTGAAAAAAATATAGACAGCTATGCAATGAATATTTTTCCTAACCCAAGCGATGGTGATTATCTGAACCTGAATATTCATAATGTAACGAATGAAAACTTGCAAATTCAATTGTTCGATGTGCTTGGCAGAATGGTTTATTCAAAGGCATTTCAAACAAGCGGTGCGCTCAACACGGTGTTGGTATTTGAGACAAGGCTTGCAAGTGGCATCTATAAATTGTACGTGTTGGACGGTGGGCATACATCTGAATCTATAGTGATTGTAGAGTGACGGTAGGAGACATTGCTTGGCACTTATTTCCACGCTATCTCTTCAATGTCTTGTTTGCCTTCCTTATCTAAAAATGAAATCTGAATTGCGCCTGTTGCGCTATTCACCTTCACATCTTCTTTGTTCCAGTTTTCGAGTGCAATACTTTTTCCCTCATACTTTTCTCCATTCCTCTTCAGCACTTCCACTGTGCCTGCATGTGAGACTGTGACAAGCACATCATGCCCACCGTGCTTGAGATGCTTCACTAATGCAATAGGCGATTCACCTGTGTATTTCCATCCTTCAGTTTCAACTCCCTTCACATTGATGTTCCAAAGTCTGCCAGCCTGTTCGGCTATGATGAGGCGGTAGTTCTTGCTGCTGTCATAATCAAATACAAACAAGCCAGAACACATAGGAGTTTTGGCATGAATAGGAAAACCACTCAGCGCATTTCCATTTCTATCCACTATGTAAATGCTTGAGTTGTCAGTGGCAAAAGCATACTGTAGCTTGTTATTTTTCAAGGCATCTACTTGTGTCACTTCACCTACAATTTTTCCGGCAATAGCCTTCGCCCAAAGCAATTTTCCATCAGCACCATTCAGGCACAATTCACCCTTTTCATTTTGATAAAGCGTCTCATTCTCCTTGGTGTTGTGATTGACTACTGTCCATGATTTGGATGTTCCAATTTCTGGAGTTGTTGCCTGAGTGGAATCCGTTGAATGAGCATTTGTTTCCACTCGTACTTCACTCGGTATAGAAGTTTCTGCTTTGTATGGAAGCGCAATGTCCATCAAAATTTTTCCTTCCCTGAATGGCTCACTTGTGATGGTGATGTAGTCTAATCCTTTCATGAAGCTGAGCAAACTTTGTGGCAGTGGCGAGGAATAGTATTCGCGCTGATAAGCGAAACGGCCTGTGTTCCTGTTGGATGATTGTGTGGCCCTGGCGAAACGTTCATCATCCTTCAATAAGTTCGAACTGTTGAGCGCCAACAGGTCGCTGGGCGAAGCCGCCACAAATGCATAGTTGTTCTGTTGCGTGATGTACATCGGTTCTACTAAAAATGTCTGCGGCTTGTTTCTGTCGAATAATTGTGGATACATCAGTTGATGGATAGGACTGGTGCGATCGAGATAAGTAGCAACGTATTTGTTCACATCAAGTGAATCTTTGATTCCGAAGAACAATACTTCTGCTGTGGTGCTGTCCGTTGTTGCAATCACCGCACTGCCAAACTCTCCTGTTCTCCATGAGAGCATGGCTTCGTTCAAATCGCATTGGCATGTGTCTCCCAAATCTTTCCAGGCCTGACTCCAAAATTTGGATGCGGTAGTGTTGGCATAAAAATCTTCTTGCTTTAGCCAGCCTGTTTCAAAATCAGTATAGGAAAATACATCGAGCATCACGGTGTTCGATGGCAACTCACTTGCTATGTTGAATGGTTGACCATCACCGCAAAGCTGCATACTGTGTTGTGTGCTGTCGTTGGTGAGTGCATAGCCACTCAAATGCCATTGTCCATCGCGCGCCACAGGATCCAATTGTATCCACTCATCTCCGCTCAAAGGTGTGAAGAGATGAAATGATGCATCAGCACTCATCACATCATGTGCTGCCATAAAATTTTCATTGCGCAACATCACATCATTTTTTTGTTGTTGTATCACGGCATCTTCCATCATAGCCATGCTGGGTGATACTACCAGACAGTTGTTCATCAGGCAATAATTCCACTCCACACCTTGCATGATGTTGCGGCCTTTGAAATCGCGCGCAGTGAATTTTTCCTTCGTCAGCCATGCATACATCATGTCATCAGCTACGGATTGCGCATGTTCTGCCTTCATCCCCACTGTCATCAGCCAGGTATCTGCCCGCAACTGATCGTTTGCACTGAAAATAATGGCGCCATTGCTCAGCGCGCCTTGCCACTGGGGCTGATAGGTCTTCAGCTTCATCAATTCTTGTATCACAGCAGGCCACTCAGTTAGCGGATTGAAGCTGACATCGCCCAACACATTTTCATTCATGCTGAGTTCAAGGAGCAAATTCATTTCATCAGCTTCCTGCTTCATTGTGTTTATCTCCAATACCAACGATGCGTTGGCGGGCACTGCGCTCAGCGCATTGCTATAGCTTCCCTCGGCTTTGGTCAGTTTGAAATAGAAAAACACCACAGCCGCAATAGCAGCAGCTATGAGCGAGTAGATGAGAATACGCTTGAACATGGCGTGCAAAGTATTGGCACACACAAAGCATGAGGCATACGTCTCAATTGAGTTTCCACACGATTGTGTTCAAGTCAAAACGCGAATCAATAGACCAACGATAGCAATATGACGTAGAATTCTATTTGCCTTCAATAGCCTTTTGCTTTTGCGAATCATATTCTGATTGAGTAAGCAGACCTTTCAGCTTCAGGTCGAAGAGATTCTGAATTTTGTCAGCCGTTAATGCAGAGTATTCATTATTTAGAATTTTCACCTTCAGGGTAGTGAATTCATCCTCGGTGATTGCGCCCTGATCCAACAGGCCTTTCAATCGAATCAAATCGGCAGTTGAATCTGTTGTTTTGGCCGTTGTGCCATTGCCTGCACTTGCGCTCGCGGATATGAGTGTATAGTTGTGTGTGGGATTGTATTCCATGGTCCACAGGAATGGGAAGAGTAAAAAGCAGCCGCCAATGATGGCTCCTACATCTGCTTTTTCATCGCGGGTCAGTGTGGTGTTGAGGTCAGCATAACCTTCCTTTTTCAGTGTTACTGATGTGGACGAGCCAACAATTTTGGTGTCGCTGTAGCTCACGGGTGTTTTGCCCAAGGGCTGCCCGTCCATATATACATCAGCGCCTGATGGGGTGCTTTGAATCATGGTGGTGCTGGAGCAAGAGCTGAGCAGAAGGGCTGCTGAAAGGATTGGTAGTAGGTGTTTCATATTGGTGAGTATAGTATTAAGGAAATGATTAAATGCACTTGTCAGTTGGCCAAATGCGATGAGTCCTTTGGCAATTTGTTGTGAATTAATTCTTGTTGGTATTTGGGTGACTGTTTAAGGAAGAAAATCGAACCAATAAGAATTTCTCTGTCCTTCATTGGAATTGCATTCGGTTCTATGCTATATACGCAATAAGCCTTACTCCATCTATCGTTGTCATCCTCTGGACACATAGAAATGTAGTCATTGAATTGCTCCCAATCCATTCGAATTTCAGAGGCTTCCGGCATTTCATCTGATTTGTAAAATATCATTTCGCACTCATTCATTGTCAGATCAATAGTAGTCGTGTCAATGTATTGTTTAATCGCCCTTTCAATTTTCGAATAGTTATTGCCATACACATAATAGAAGTATGTAACTTCAGAAAAGGGGTCTTTACTACCATGAGCGTTGGCATAAGCAAATCGCTTCTTCACCATTTCAATTTGTGTAGGTATTGCAGTCTCGCATGAAAATGCAAACAACATCCAAAATGCGAGCATGACTTCGAATTTGAAAATTGAAATCATTTGATGACAGTTTGAACAAACTCTTTGCTTAGCAGAATATTCTTTACTGGTGGGTAACCTCTGTGGTGTTGCAATATCCAAAAGGCAGCAAGGCCATCGCCACCTAACAGCGCAGCGAAATCACCAACGATATCAGTCCAATCCACACCAAACCAATCTTTCATAAAAACATCATAGTTGACATCTGCTTTTATTGACTCTGGGGTAGAGCCTGATCTCCCAATAGTTGCATTTTGATGAGTTACATCGATGTTGGTACTCCTTATCTCAAGTTCTTGTATTCCTCCGAAGGTCATAAAGGCTTGTGTATTGGCCATAAAATCCCACACAGAAGTAAAATGAGGTCGATGTGTTTCAAGCCATTTGCTTGAAAGAGTAATTTGCGAATTGAATAACGTATTGTAGTAATTAGATTTAATTTGCTGACTGATGTAATCACTGATTTCTGTCCTTTCTGCACCTTGCCAGCTGCCTGTGTAGATGTGTGTGTATGTTCCTTTTTTTGTCAGGAAAGCAATCACAGAATTTCGACCAATTTCATTCACCAAAATGTTCAATGCTTCACCCAATAGCCCCGAGAGTTGAACATCTGTCTTCGTCTTGTGTTCATTGATTAGGCTCAGTGCCTCCTGATATTCTTCCTCACTATATCCTTCCTTGGCAATTGGAACATAGCTGCTATCCGAACCAGTATGAGTGTCTTCAGCACCCAATTTCTTTCTATTTTCAAGTGTTGTCGTGGAGACTCCAACTATTGAAATGTTGTCGGGCCATTTTTTTTGATCAGGTTGTTGATTAAAGTGACTCAACGAAAATTGATTCAATACCTCGCTATCAAATTCCTGAACTTGCAGAGCATAATTTTCTGCCCACGGATTCTTAAACCATCCCATAATACTCCTCCTTTATTGTGGGTTGTTAGAATCGTTGCAGCCACATCCACTCTGCGGCACATCACAGCATTCGGTGAACACTTTTTTGTAAAGCGTTGCCTTTTGTGCAGGGTCGGTAATGCTTTCAATAATGGCCATGGCTTGTTGCAACTTTTCATTCTCTAAGTAGGCATTGCTCGCGGCAGCATCTTGCAGCTTCATGTTGTAGCAATCAAGCGCTTCGCCCTGGCCAAGGAAGCTGTCCACTACTATAGCATCGGTGCGCAGCACTCGTTTGTTTACATTCAATATAATTCCCGGTACTGTTATGCCTTCCCAGGTTTGAGAGAGGTTGCGCAGTTTGATGGGGTAGGTATTGGTGTATGGCGACAACCCAAGGTCGCAATACGAACTGATGTTTTCATTGTAGCATTCGATGAAGGACGTAGGTACTCCGGTGTGGTCGGCTATGCTGGCCAAATGTTGCAAAATGAAATTGCGAACAGACTCAACGCGGGTAGGTGCTACATGTCGGTTGAGAAAACCATCTATGTCGTGCAGCTCGGCAGTTTCGTTGTGTTCTTCTATTCCATCAGCAAAGAGCAGGCTTACTCTGTCCAAGTATGTTACTGTCTTGAACTCTTGCAGCATTTGTCTGAATACAAAGTTGAGTGTGCGGCTCAGATTGATGTTCTTCAACTCGCGCACTGTACTCTGTGTTGTTTCGTTGATGTTCGTACTGTTCACCTCAGTGTTGATATTGATGTCGCGTTTGCTGCTGGTTTGCGAAGCCTGGTGGCTTACAGAGCGATCCAACATGGAAGTATGGGTAGCAATACTGCTGCCCACAGTGTTTGTGTTGCTGGCACTTACACCTGCATTGGCTTCAATTTTCTTTCCTATCGGAAATTTCAATCCAACATGACCGGCCCTGTTTTTTACTTTCGATTCGCTCGATTGCTCATCCACTGTCTTTTGACTTTCAATGATGTTTTCCAAATCCTCACTGCTGCTTTCACTGAAACTGTCTATCACATTCTCGCTGTACTTGCGTGTTTCTTCGTTGTGGTTGAAGGTGGTAATGCTGATGGTAGTTTTTTCACCCGGCAACAGACTGAAAGTTTTAATCACCTTGCCTGCTCCATAATCACCTGTGTAAGATGAGGTCTTGTAGTGAAGTACCAAATAGATAGAGGGATCAGGATTGACAGGTTCTTTGATGAATCTGATTTTGGTTTTTCCATACAGGTTGCGATACACAATGGGCCGATAACCTGCGGCCACCATATCTACAATTTCTGATAGTGGCACACCATATATATATACCTCTTGCTCGCCCGTGGGTGTATAAGTATTGGGATCGAGCATCTTGTAAGTGTTTGCAAAACTTTTCTTCTGCACGCTGTAACTCGAATTGGCCACCACCGATTCAGGGCCTTGTATCACACAATTGTTTGCTCGTCCGTTCAATTCTTGCTGAATGATTTTTGAAATTTCCGGCTTGGTCAGGTTTTCAATTCGCTTGAAAAGGGTCAGCGGATACTGGGGTCTTATCACCCATTCGCTGGGGTCTATTCCTATTTCAACATATCCCACGCTGTCAAAAGATGTGGATTGAGGTATGTTGTAGCTCAGCACAGGCGCCTGACCATTGGGGTCGAGCTGTATCAGCGGTTGCGCAGGATTGCAAGTGGGGGGGGGGGGGATTGGCATGTGAATTAGTTTTTGATTGTTTTACATTTATTTCGAATGCATAGGTAAAGGAATTTTTCTGAAATTATTTCGATGGTTGAAAAAATATCAAGACTAATAAGGAAGTACAAATAATTTAGATCAACGACAGCCATGGAAAACAGCCACAAGAAATCGAACCTCACAATCGAATGCGGGCATCTCAATACGCCCTCTCATTCCTTCCTTCCATGTAATTGATGAAGGCGCGGTTCACCACCTTGTTGCCTCCGGGTGTTGGATAGTGGCCTGTAAAATACCAGTCGCCACGGTGGTTAGGGCAAGCATCGTGCAATCCCTCTATGGTTTGAAAGATTACTTCCACTTTGGCTTTGGTGCCTTCGGGTGTTACGAGTTGGGCAATCTTGTCTGAGATTTCTTTTACTGTAAAAGGCTCATAGACTTCACGAACATAATTGCGTACAGTTTCTTTGGGTGCATGTTGCTGATCGGTACACTTCTTCAGTATCACTTGCATGGTATGATCATAAGTGCCACGCTCTTTGTGCAGATGAACAGCCGCCTGAAATGCTATGAAGTCACCCAGCTTCGCCATGTCAATTCCATAACAATCCGGATAACGGATCTGTGGTGCTGATGAAACGATGATAATTTTCTTAGGCCCCAATCGGTCGAGCATTTTGATGATACTCTTCTTCAATGTGGTGCCACGCACTATGCTGTCATCTATCACCACCAATGTATCTAAGTCTCTTCGCACTGCGCCATGGGTAGTGTCATACACGTGGCTCACCAATTCATCGCGCGCATTGTCTTGGGTGATGAAGGTGCGCAGCTTCACATCTTTTATTGCAATCTTCTCTAACCGTGCACGCTTGCGAATGATGCGCTCATAATCTTCAGCAGTAACGTTTGCGCCAAGGCTTTTCAGTTCTTCAATCTTCTTGTCGTTCTGATAATCCTCCAATGCTTTCATCATTCCATAGAAAGCTGTCTCTGCTGTATTAGGAATGAATGAGAACACTGTGTTGTCTAAATCGTAGTTCACATTGTGCAACACATGTGGCACTATGTTCTTTCCTAGATTTTGCCGTTCGCGGTATATGGCTTCGTCATTGCCGCGCGAGAAATAAATGCGTTCAAAAGCGCACGACATTTTTTGCTGTGGCTCTCTTATTTTTTTCACTGCACTTGTGCCATCTTTCTTTATGATGTATGCATGGCCAGGCAGCAATTCGTTTATTTTGTCAATGCCCACATTGAAGGCCGCCTGTATGGGTGGGCGCTCGCTGGCTACTACACATACTTCATCATCTTCAAACCAATAAGCCGGACGAATGCCATGCGGGTCGCGCAGTACAAAAGCATCGCCATGGCCCACAAGGCCGCACATGGCATAGCCGCCATCGAAGTCGCGCGTGGCCCTTGCCAACACACGTTGCAGGTCTAAGTGTTTGCTTATTCGTTCTGTAATCTGCTGATTGCTGTATCCTTGCTTTTTGTATAGGTCAAAAAGTTCCTGATTTTCTTCATCCAAGAAGTGGCCTATTTTTTCCATCACCGTCACGGTGTCTGCCTTGTCTTTTGGGTGCTGGCCAAGACCAACAAGCAAATCAAACAGTTCATCCACATTGGTCATGTTGAAGTTGCCGGCAACAACTAAGTTGCGCGTCATCCAATTATTTTGTCTCAGAAATGGGTGGCAATTTTCAATGCTGTTGCCACCATAAGTGCCATATCGCAGATGGCCAAGAAAGACTTCACCTGTAAATGCAAAATTGCGTTTGAGGTATTCGGCATCCTTCAGTTTTTCAGGCTTGGTTTTTTCCAACTCTGCAAAGCGCGACATCACCCGTGTGAAGATGTCGCGAATGGGTTGCTGATCGTTGCTGCGCAGACGGCTGATGTATTTCTTGCCGGGTTCCACATCCAGCTTGATGTTGGCCAGCCCTGCACCATCTTGTCCACGGTTGTGCTCTTTCTGCATCAGCAGATACATTTTGTTCAGGCCGTAGAAAGGGGTACCGTATTTATCGGTGTAGTGCTGAAGTGGTTTTTTCAGCCTGATGAGTGCAATGCCGCACTCGTGCTTGATGGAGTCGCTCATGTTAGGTGGGCATTTCAGCCATGCATGCCCGTCATGCTCAATGCTCTTTTGAAAATGAGGCCGCGAAAGTAGGTCTTCGTTTTCAAGTAAGCCACAGCAAAGGTCAATTATTGTTCTCCTCAGATTTTTCTAACCAAATAGAAATGACATAAGGCAACAGGCAGAAAATGAATGACAGCCCTATAACGCAAGTCAGGAAGGCAAAGCCAGAAAATACCACCCCGGGAAGCACCGTCAAAAAACGCCATTCGCCAGGCACATCGAAAGCAGTTAAACATTGTAGGCAATAAATGCCGCACATACTAACAACAAACACAAAATTGTAAAACACCATGTGCCTGAAAAAGTAAAGCAGATAGCGCTGAGGCCTTAATCCCAGCTTTAGGTCTTCCCGAACATTCAACTCGGGTACAAAAAACAAAGGCAACAGCCATATCCCAAATCTGAGTGCATGCCTGTGCACCTTAGTCAGCCACAGGTGCAATGGACCATACAGCAGGCCAAATGCCAGATAGTAAACAAGCCAAATCATTTTGATTGCAATTAAAGACCAACCGCCAACTTCGGGCGAAGTTGATGGTAACACCTGAGCACATGAAAGAAAGTTTGAAAATTTTTATGGAATCTGATACTGCCCTGCATCTATAGGGAAATCTATTTTCAGATTATGATGATCAAACAATTCACATGCACCGCACTCGCATTGATGTTTGTAGTATGCACCATGGCGCAAGCCACCGGTGAGATCCATGGCAAGGTGACCAATGAGGACAACCAGCCAATGGAGTTTGTAGTGATGTTGGCCACCAACGGTGCCGACATGATGGATGCCGAAACGGACAAAGACGGCCGATTCAAACTAAAACCATTAAAGCCCGGCAGCTATACGGTGCAGGCTTATTTTATCGGTTTTGATACACTGCGCATTAACAATGTAGCAGTGGAAGCAGACCGAATCACCTTCCTGAACGACATAAAAATGGTGAGTCTTGGCTTGGCTACAGACAGCGTGATCATTTACACATACACCAAACCTCTGCTGTATGGTGCAGGCGAACAAATGGAAACCTTAACGGCAGCTGACTTGGAGCACAATGCCGCAGCACAGGGAGGCAGTCTGGTAGCCATGGTGGCTGCACTTAGCAGCGATGTGAAGCCTTCGCCCAATGGTGAAGAACTCTACTTCCGTGGCAGCAGGTCGGGTGGTGTTATCTTTTTTATTGATGGTATGAAGGTGCCCTTTGCCAATATCAACATTCCGGCAAGCGGTATTCAAACCATCAGTATGTACACAGGAGGTGTGCCTGCCAAGTATGGTGACACCACTGGAGGTGTAATAGTGGTAGAAACCAAAAGCTACCTCGCTGACTACTACAAAAAACTCAACGCAATGACCAATTAGCTTTTTTATATAATTTCGTTAGGTTAGGAAAACCAAAACGGGGCCGGATTCGGCAAACGTGCTTCCGGCCCTCATTTGGTTTCAGTGAAAAAATTGAATAGAAAAAAGTTGTTTTTTAAAAAACACATATCAAAACTGAGTGATGCAGAACTGCTCCAGAGCTACCGCCACGATGGTAAATCAGAGTGGCTTGGCGAACTGTACCAGCGCTACAGCTATCTGGTATTTGGCGTGTGCCTCAAATATTTGAAAGACGAGAATGAGGCACGCGATGCAACCCTCGGCATATTTGAAAAGCTAATGGATACATTGCTGGTGCAAGACGTCTATGCATTTCAACCTTGGCTGCATCGGGTAACTAAGAATCACTGTCTTATGGCATTGCGCTATCAGCAGCAACACGCCAAAAGACACAACAGCTATATGCATGTGGTGAGCAGCAACAATGGTGATGAAACCGAAGAAATGTTACTGGCTGAATGGAAAGAAAACTCGCTGAACCAACTGGAACATGCCATAGAAAAACTAAAAGGAGAACAGCGTGAATGTGTGAGCCTTTTTTACTTAAAGGAAAAGAGTTACATAGAAATAACTGAAAGCACGGGCTACAGCCTGGGCGAAGTGAAATCGTATATACAAAACGGCAAGCGCAACCTGCGCACACTGCTAACAGGAACCGAATGAAAATGAATACCGCAAATAACAAGCTACCCTCGCTGGATGAAATAAAAAGCTACCAGCAAGGAGCAATGGATGATGCACAACGCCTCAGTTTAGAGCAGGCTGCTGACAACAATCCACTGCTGAGCGAAGCCATGGAAGGCTTTGCACAAAAAGGTGGCTACCACGCTGTGCCCGATTTAAGCCAGTTTCTGGGCCTGGCCGCACAAACCACTGCTGCTGCGACCGCTTCTTCTGTTGTCGCAGCCAAAACAGGTAGCATTTTGTTCAGCGCAAAAGCATTGATGGTGGCAGCAGTAGTAGCCACCACAGCTACCGTTACCACCATTGCTATTGTAAGCACTGATGAAAACGAAACACCATCGGTGACTCAAGCAATTCAGCAGACAACAGCAATGACCAACGACAGCAATGAAACACCTGCAGCCAACTCCTGGAAAGATCAGAATACAGGAATAGCAGAAAAAACAATATCAGACAATGACCGCACATCCTTGCCTGCAAATGCAGCAAACAATGACGCCACAGCCGAACAGGCAACAGGCGATGAAGGAGTTATAACCGGCACTGTAGCGGAAACTATACCACTCAGCGATGCACAAAAGGCAGCAGAACAATTGGCAAGCGATGCAGTAAAGACTAACCTGAAGTACAAAGCCGGAGAAGTAGCCGTGAGCACCACATATATAAATCATTACAAAGTGGCTGACTACACAGATATGGTAAAAGCAGAATGGCCATCATTCGAAACAGAACTGAGCGGAGTGCCTGCACCTTATGCCAGCGAAGAAGAAAAGAAAAAGGCCGAAGAAGAAAACTCCTTCACAAATCAGATTGCATACATGGATTACATGCGGCAATGCATCCGTGCTATGGATCAGAAACAATATGCACTGGCAATTGAAAAATTTGCCATCATCTCAGCCCAATATCCTGATGATGTAAATGCCCGGTTCTACACCGGATACTGCCACTATGAAAGCAGCAACTACCCGCAAGCCATTGCCTGCTTTGAGATCACCATGACCAATATGATCTGGACATTCGATGAACCCGCAGAGTTCTATAAAGCCAAATGCATGAAGGCACAAGGCAATGTAGAAGAAGCCAAAATCCTTTTCCGATCCATTGCAGAAAAAGGTAAGTTCTATGCCCAACAGGCACGCAAAGAATTGGAGTAATCGTTAGCCACCCGGTTGCTCTTTTCATCTCTCCAAAAGCCTTCGCACTTGCGGAGGCTTTTTTACTGCGCCCTCACAATGCAAAACTATTTGTAAAAAAATGACGATTGATTTATGGAATATAGAATGTATCTGCATCTAATTGTTTTCGCACAGAACCTTAATTTCTCTAATCAACTCCCATGACAAAATTCAACACTCTCCTGAAATCGATGCGCACTGCTGTCACAGCCATGCTGCTCATGTGTGCAACGCATGCAAGTGCCCAGTTCAACAACTACAATTTTGAACAATCCATTGCGGCCTATGCTCCACTTGCCAATGGCACTGTGATGGAGTCTGACGGCTACATTGACGATTCGGTTTATCCCATCGAGTTTCCTTTCGAATTCTATTTCAATGGAGAATACTACACCGAAGGCTACCTCAATTCGAATGGCTATATAACGCTGGGTCCTGTGGCACCTGCGGTAAACAACACTTTCCCCATTTCATCCAATGTGAACTATGACGGGGCCATTGTGGCCTGGGGTCGAGACATCAGGTCGCTCATTTTCTCTGCGCTGCCTTCCACCATTCAATACGAAGTACTTGGCGAAGCTCCTAATCGGGTCTTGGTTTATCAATGGGAAAATTTTCACCCATATACCGGCACAGGCGACTACGATTTCAGTTTTCAGATACACCTCTTTGAGGGCAATGGCCGAATCGAATTCATTTACAAGGTAGATTCCGAAACGTTGGAAAACAGCTTCAACAAATCGTTGCAGATTGGACTTCGCGGTGCAAGCAACAATGATTTCATAAACAGAAAAAATGCACCAACAGCATCATTCAATGCCTCGGTGGCAGGCACCACCTCGGCAGACGTGCAATACTTCAACACCAACTTAGCTATTCCCGGAATGCCCGACAATGGACGCAAGTATGTGTACGCCATATTTGGATGTATGACGGAAAGTGCTTGTAACTATGAACCTTTGGCAAGTGTGGATGATGGCTCGTGCTGTTACAGCAGTTGCGGATGCACTGATGCGGCTGCATGCAATTTTGATCCAGGTGCCAACTGCATGAATACCGGTAGTTGCACCTATGAAGGCTGCACCGATGATCTGGCTTGCAACTACAACCCCGATGCAGGATGTGATGATGGATCGTGCGAATACATCAGTGGTTGTACAGATATCAGTTCCTGCAACTATGATCCACTGGCTGGTTGTGACGATGGCAGTTGTGGAATAAACGGATGCACTGATCCCGAAGCCTGCAACTATGACCCCGAAGCTGCCTGCGACAACGGCACTTGTTATGACAGCTATGGATGCATGGATCCGATAGCCTGCAACTACGACCCAGAGGCCAACTGTGAAAATGGAATCACTTGTACTTATGTAGGATGCACCGACCCGTTAGCATGCAATTACAATGAAGATGCAGGCTGCGATGATGGATCATGCTCCCTGATAAGTGGTTGTAATGATCCGGTAGCTTCCAACTACACGGCAGGCTCTTGTGGTGATATGGAATGTCTCTACCGTGTCAATGGTTTTGTTTTTTACGATGAAAATGAAAATGGAATTTTCGATACCGGAGAAAATGGACTCGGTTCACAAACACTCACCATTCAGCCATTGGGCTTAATTGTAACTACCAACAACTCCGGCAACTATAGCTTCTTCGGAATACCACAAGGCTCTTACACTATTGTCCATACGGCCAGCACTCTATTTCCATTCCGCACAACTCCTCACCCTATTCAATTCACTATCGGACAATTCGATGAAACACCACCACAAGTAATCGATTTAGGATTGTCAGAACAAGGTGCTCCTGTCACCATCGTATTCAGTGCGGACTACACACCTGCAGTTCCGGGTTATCCTTGTGATGTTTGGCACACACACTCATTTTGCACATGGCTCAGTGGAAATACCAATATTCACCATGCTGGAGTGGTGATCGTATTCGATTCGTTGATTTCAGAAATTCTGGTTCCATTGCAGGGCTCTGTTTATTCTCCCGATTCTATTGTGGGCAATACCATGTATTTCACCAGCGATGCGTTACTGAATCTTTCCCCTTCAAGTATGTTTTGGTTTCAGGTAAGTGTGCACACACCCAACTGGGAGCACATAGGCGAAACAGTAACCAACTATATCTATGTATATGGTTATGATGAAGCAGGCAACATAGTAGCTCAGGGACAAAAAACTATATCAGTGGTCGTTACCTGCGCCTACGACCCAAACGCCATTTCCGCTGAGCCTTTAGGATATACAGATGAGCATTTCATACTGAATAATCAACAGATTGAATACACTGTTCAATTTCAGAATACAGGCAATGCACCAGCCACCAATGTCATTGTGCGCGATACCCTCGATCCACATCTCAACATCAGCACATGGATGATGGGCGTGTCCATGCACGATTGTTTTGTTCAGGTCAACCCTGCAACGCGGGAGGCAGTTTTCTATTTTGAAAACATCATGCTGCCCGACAGCACAAGTGATGAACCGGGAAGTCACGGAGTGTTTACTTATTTCATAAGACCAAACAATACACTACCGCACAACACTGCCATAGATGGAACTGCACACATCTATTTTGACAACAACCCTGCGGTGGTGACCAATACCTGGACAGTACACACTTTCAACTGCAACTCCATCAGCGGAATCGTGAGTGCATCATCGGGCTGTGAAGGTGAAGAATTCATACTCGATGCCACGCAAGACAATGTAGAATCATACACGTGGATAGTGGCTGGCGAAGTGGTAAGCACTGAGTCAACCTTTGACGCATCAGTGTTGAGTGACGGCACCAAGTATGTGCAACTGAACATGACCAATCCGCTATGCACAGTGAACAAAACAAAAACAATAGTGATACAGCCAGCACCTGAACTGAATGCCGGTGATGACATAGCACTGTGTGACGGAGAATCAGTAACTCTGAATGCTACATCAAGCGAAAGCACAGTAACCTGGAGCAATCAGATGGAAAATGGCGAATCGTTTGTCCCTGCTTCATCATCTACCCTTACAGTGAGTGCCGAGACCAATCTAGGATGCAGTGCTACTGACCAATGGAACATCACAGTAAATCCACTGCCTTCACTTATAGTGGAAAATGAAATGAGCTTATGCAGCGGTGAAGAAGTAATGCTGAATGCCATCAGCGATGGCACTGTGGTGTGGAGCAACAATGTGCCCAACCAAACAACATACACACCACTTGTCACCGAAACACTGACAGTTACCGCTACCACAGTTTTTGACTGTACATTAGAAGAAACCTTGCTTGTGAATGTGATCCCAATGGCAGTAATAGAGGCAGGTGCAGATATAGAAATATGCGAAGGTGAAAGTGTAACCCTCGCGGCCACAGGCTCCAGTCAAATAGTTTGGAGCAATGGACTTGCGAATGGCGAAACTTTCATGCCTGTTTCCACTATCACGCTCACAGCTACTGACGCTAACGAGAATGAATGCACAGTGACTGATGACATAACCATAACTGTAACCGAGCAGCCACAGATTAATGCCGGAGGTGACCTAGACATTTGTTATGGCGACTACATCCTGCTGAACGCAACAGGTGCGCAAAACATTACCTGGAGCAATGGCCAGCAGAATGGAAGCGTATATCAACCACAGCAAACTGAAGTGATTACTGCAAGCATTGCAGTTGGTGACTGTACAGCACAAGATGATATTTCCATTGTGGTGAATCCACTTCCGGATATTGACATGGCAATTGATGGCAATACACTAACTGCACCTGATGGTGACACATGGCAGTGGTACTTCAATGGTGATATCATAGAAGGAAGCACCGCACAATCTATATCGGCTACCGAGGCAGGTTACTATTTTGTAGTGACTACGAACGCGGAAGGTTGCAGCGAGGAGTCAGAGGTCATCTTTATCATTTCTGTTGATGAATTTGCACCTGTAAGCGCTGTGCTTTATCCCAACCCCGCTGATGATGCAGCAACACTTACTGTAAATGGAGTGAACTGCACATACACCGTGAATGTGTTGTCGCACAATGGTAGTCTGATTAAGACCTACAGAAATCAGAGCACCAACAATCTGAATATTGAATGTGCGCATCTGGCAGCAGGTATTTATATGCTGCAAATAATTACAGAATCAAACAAGGTTTATCATGTGAAGATGCAGGTGGAGTAGTTGCATTGTGTGCTACTTCTTTGGTATAGAACAAAAAGAGGCTGTCTCAAAAGGGCAGCCTCTTCCATTTTTGTATTTGTTCTGATGAACTATGACCGAACGGACTTGCAAACAGCAGCGCACAATCCTTGGCAAGTGCCAATGCGCTGTCAAGTCTCAATGAGTATTACCAGACAGAATTCTACGCGGAAGCAAATACATCATTTACCGGAATGGAAACAAGGTCTTCACATATTCAAAAGCAAGCGTGAGTCCTGCCATTCAAGTTTATCCCTTGCCGGCAGATGAATTTATCAATTGGAATAACGGTTTACACCGCGAATCAAACTCCATTGTCAACTCTAAGGGTTTTGTGGTGGTAGGTATGTGGTGATAATGCAGGCCTCGTCAGAGGCCAACTCTTTGTAGCAACGACATCTGCAAAACAACATAAGCCTCGTAGAGGCGACCTCCTTCTGTTTTCATAATAGGTCGCCTCTACGAGGCTTGAATTCGCCCGCACGGTGGTTAGCTACAAAGAGAAAGCCTCTACGAGGCTCGTTCATAGTCTATTCATTCTTTTACAACAAAGAGTTGGCCTCTGACGAGGCCAGCAAAATTCCTGAGTATTCGCATTGCCTTCCTGTAGCATTGGTGCTTTGAGAAGTATCCGATTTATCAATACTCACTGGCATTTGTAGAAATGGAACGAAACGGCTGCAGTACAGTTATTCAATTCTTCAGGACAACTTATGTAAGACGCATTAAACAAAAAACCCTCCTGTGTCCATTACACGGGAGGGTTTTTTATTTCCTATCTGCTACAGCAGATTATCGTTGAATAATCAACGGTATATGTTGCAGGTGTTCTTCACCACTCAACTCAATCACATAGTTGCCTTGAGCCAGAGCAGAAATATCTACGCGCATGCTTGAGCCTTGCGTAAAATGCTGTTGTGAGCTGAGTACCACACGGCCTGAGGCATCCATGATGTTCACCATCATTTTGCCGGCAGCTAAGGTGCTTGTGATGTTGATATACTCACTGGCAGGATTCGGATACATTGTGAAGTCTTTGCTCTCTATTTCTTCCACACCTATGTATATACATGAGCCATCATCAATGGTCGCGTTGGGGTTATAGTTGATGGCAGTAGGATCATTGCAGCCATATACACCACCTGCCGAGCAGTCTTCGGTAAGGGGCTGCGAGGTGATGAGGCAGTCAATGATGTTGGAGCTTACTGTCACTACCACCTGGGTTCCGCTTGGGAATGGCCCCATGGTCACTTCACCAAGCAGGTTAGTCACTATTTGTTGATTGTTGTAAGTGTTGGTAATGGTATATGGTGCTCCATTGCCAAGGGTATTCACATCTACATCAATATAGAAATTGTCCAGGTCACCCTCAACGCAGTGGTCGTCAAAGGCTATGCTTGGCCAGATGCAATTGTCAATGCACGAGCCATCATCCACAGTAGCAAGCGGATTGTAGTTGAGCGCATCAGGATCAGTGCAGCCTTCTATTTCAGCAAAGTCGCAAGAGCCATCGTCAATGGTGGCGTTGGGATCATAGTTGTTGGCATCAGGATCAGTACAGCCTGCGCAGGTCACATATTCGCAAGAGCCATCGTCAATGGTGGCGGTCTCACTGTAGTTACATGCCTCGTCATCGGTACAGCCTACGCTGATGTCATAGATGCAAGAGCCGTCATTTATTTCCGCCTGCGGATCATAGTTGATGGCATCAGGGTCAGTACAGCCCATTACCAGTTCATCTTCTATACAACCATTGAATGGAGGCAGTTCGCCATCACATACGTTGAATGGATCGCTTGATGGTGCTCCTTCTATATCGCCACAGTCATATCCCCATGTAGCGCAGTTGAAGTTGACAGGCTGGCCCGCCCACTCATAGAAACCGTCATCAGCAAAACCATCGCCCAGCCAAGCTGTGGCGCCTATGGTAAGCTCTGTGCCATCACAGTCGCAAATGGCTATTTCATTGCTACAGTCATCGGTAGTGTATGAGTACAGGAAGGATACTGCGCCATCATCCGTCACATAATAGAATGTGTATTCGGTATTTGGTTGCAGGAAGTACAATGTGCCTGTGTCGCCATCTTCCCAACCTTCGGCAGAAACATCGAGCACTTCGAAGTCGCCACCATCAGCACTGATGTAGATTTCGGTGACGGTGCAATTGCCATCATAACTAAAGTCCATGTATATGGCCGGAAGCAATTCGTCTGCTGTTGCAAAGCAATCGTTGGCATAAACTTCCATTTCTAAATTTTCGCATTCTGTTTGTGGGCCAACACAATATCCATCTGAAGCATCAAAGGTGTAATCACTTCCTGATATAAAGACAACATATTCATTCAGCGACCAGTCCCAAACACCGAAGTATCCGACTTCATTGCAATCAGCACCAGCCAGGCCATCTCCAAATTCATCAGTGATCATAAAGTTGTAACAACCGGCAGGTAAACACAGACTGATTGTAACCAGCGCCTCTTCGTCAACATAGCTGCCTGCCGGCACTGCCATCACTAAGTCCTGATTTTCATTGAAAACATACACCGATACTTCACCGGGCCAGCAGTCTGTGTAAACATCTATATCTATGTTGTAGCAGAATTCATCCACACAACCATTGGCCGGAGGCAAAGCACCGCTGCACACTCCATAAGGGTCATAAGCGATAAGGCCGGGTTCCAATTCATCACCACAGTCAAAGCCCCATGTTGCACAATCGAAGTCAACCGGTACCCCGTTCCACTCATAAGTGCCATCGTCCAGTGTGCCATCGCCAAGCCATGCTGTGGCCTCTATAGCTGGCTGGTTGCCTGCGCAGTCGCAAATGGTTACTCCGCTGTCGCACATTTCAGTTACGAAGAATTCGCTGGGCGATTCACTGCCGTCATCCAGCACATAATACACCTCGTACAGTGCATCCTGAATGTTGAACAGCAGTGCTATATCATCACCACTGCCGAAGCCGTAGGCTGAAAGGTCAAGGTATTCGAATGCACCTCCATCCACCGATACATATACACCTGCAACAGTGCAGGCTCCTGTATAAGTTGGTGTGATGTCACCGGATGGCACATTGCTAACGCCTGTGTCATAGCATCCGGTGTCCGTATAGTCTATCTGTAGATTTGTACAATCAGCACCATCACAATCATCTGTGATGAACAGGTAAATGTCTGAAGTAGTGCCGTCACTGAGTTCGAAGTAATATTCATACAACGCTTCACTCACGTTGAAGAGGATGCCAATAGCATCGCCCGACCCGGCTGTACCATCCAGCACCAGCTCTTCCCATGCGCCACCATCTACGCTTACCCACATGCTATATACATAGCAAGCTCCGGTGTAATACACCGTGAAGTCAATAGCCTGCGATTCTCCATCACATCCAAGGTCGTCAGCTTCCACATCAGCTATTTCGCAGCCGCCCGCACAATCATCGGTCAGGAAAACATAAATGTCTGAGGTAGTACCATCGCTGAGCTCGAAGTAATATTCATACAATGCCTCACTCACGTTGAATAGGATGGCAATAGCATCGCCTGACCCGGCTGTGCCATCCAGCACCAGCTCTTCCCATGCGCCACCATCTACACTTACCCACATGCTATATACATAGCAAGCTCCAGTGTAATACACTGTGAAGTCAATAGCCTGCGATTCTCCTTCACAACCCAGGTCGTCAGCGTCTACAGCAGCCACTTCGCATCCTCCATCACAATCATCAGTGAAGAAATATTCGATGTTCGAGGTGTTGCCGTCACTCAACTCAAAGTAGTAGGCATATTCTGCATTGCTAACATTCAACTGCATGGCGATGAGGTCGCCTGAGGTAGCCGTGCCATCGAGTACGAACTCGGTCCATGGACCACCATCTACGCTGCTCCACAAGCTATACACATAGCAGCCGCCTGTGTAATAGACATAGAAGTCCACGTATTGTGAAAGGCCTACACAACCCTGATCAATGGCCAACACATCGGTGACATCGCAACCTCCATCGCAGTCGTCAGTTACAAGGAAGTAGATGAGCGAAGTAGTACCGTCAGTAAGTTCGAAGTAAAAATCATAAACCGCATTGCTAACGTTGAAGAAGATGCCAATGGCCTCGCCCGATGTAATGCCTGCTGGTAGCACAAGCTCAGTCCAAGCTGCGCCATCTACCGAGGTCCACAGCGAATACACTTCGCAGGCACCGGTGTAGTTGACATAAAAATCCAAATCTTGCTGAGTACCGTTGCAGCCGAAATCATCCACCAGCACGTTGGTTATGTTGCATCCGCCACATGCGGTTTCCTGTGTTACTGACAAAGTTGCATTGATAGTATTGGAAACACAGTTCCACTGGTCAATTACAATTTCAATGGTGCCTGTGTAATTGACTGTGAAATTCAGGTAGCCGTCATTGCCACAATCATCATCACTATAAAACAAGAAGTCTCCCGTTAGCTCATCGTAAAGTGTTATTTGCGAATCCCAAGAAGACCCACACATGGAGATAGTGTATTCAGCCCCTTCACAAACATCAAGGGTGTAGTAGTCCCCGCCCCACACATTGTTGAGGGTTTCTGTATAAAACGAACCAACACCTGCCGGTGTCATGTCACCGTAGTAGGTGTTGTTGTTAGGACAACCACCTGCTGTGGGACAAGCAGTAGTCTGGGTTACTTCTAATGGGGTATTGGTAACATTGCTCAGGCAGTTATACTCATCAATCAATATTCTTATTTGGCCATCGAATGTGGCTGTCCAAGTGAGGAAAGAACCAGGAGCACAACCATCGTCATTGTAAGCAAGGGAAGTAGCGCTTGTGCCTTGGTACAGGGTTATCTGCGTATCGTACGAAGCATCGCAAGTGCTGAAGGTGTAAGTTGCTCCTTCACATACTGTACAAAGCACATACTCTCCACCATATACGTTGGTTATGTATGTGGAGAAGGCAGCGCCAACACCGGCTGGGGTCATGTCCACATTGAACAATGTGTTGTTGTTTGCGCATTGCGCATGGCTGCTGGTGGCTATACAAAACCCCAGCATCATCATAAGCAGGCCTCTCAGGCCATGTTGAGTAAAAGTTCTAATCATGTAAGTAATAAAAAGTGTGATTTCTAATTGTTTTTTTCTGAAAAAAAGCAGGCGAAGCTA
>JBJXFP010000020.1:0-8180 GCA_046155615.1 Flavobacteriales bacterium
GAATCATGAATGACGATTTTGGAATTGGGCAAGATGTTTTGCAACTGGAATGTTCCATTGCAGGGATTGGGATAAACCACCGCTTCTGTCTCTGGGAAATCTTTCACGGCAATGCTGTTGGTACCCATGTTGTGATAACGCGCCACTGCAAACACATATTCATCATTGTCGCTGCTGTGCCCGGCTGCCACAATTTTTCCATCGGATTGGAGCACGATGGCCTCAATCAGGTCATCGGAGTATAAAGCACCTATGGCAGTGGTAACGGTTCCATCGGAATCGAAACTGTTGTCGAGGCTGCCGTCCGCATTGTATCGGGCGATAGCAAAGTCGTCATCAGCATGACCCGCCACCAGAATTTTTCCGTCACTTTGTATTGCCACTGCATGAGCCTCATCAGAAGAAGTTGCACTCGTACCAATGGAAGTAATAGCGATTCCATCCCCATCAAAGGAAGAATCTAAACTTCCATCTGTGTTGTAACGGACTATTGCGAAGTCATACGTTTCGCCTATGCTAAGTCCTGAGCGGTATCCCGCCAGAACAAATTTTCCATCGCTTTGCTTGGCTATAGCATACCCTGCGTCATCAAATGCTGAAATGGATGTAGTCACAATTCCATCCGTATCAAATGTGTTGTCCAAACTGCCATCGGTGTTGTAACGAACTATACAAAACTCACGGGTCATGGAATCGAAACTGAAACCGCCCACCACAATTTTTCCATCACTTTGAATGATTACTGAACGCGCTTCATCGCCACCCACTTCTATCGAAGTTGACAACGCACCATCACCATCAAATGTGTCGTCTGCACTGCCATCAGCATTGTAGCGCACCACGGCAAACTCTCGGTTCACATTGCCCTCTGGGTTTGTATTGTACCCCACCGCTACAATTTTTCCATCGCTTTGTATAGCAACCGCAAATGCACGGTCGTTAGAAAATTGGCCAAAACCCGTGGAAGCAAATCCATCGGTACCAAACGTGTTGTCCAAACTGCCATTGGAGTGGTAACGGGCCACGAAAAAATCCTGGTCGGTACCATTGGAGTAATAACCTGCCACCACAATTTTCCCATCACTTTGCAACGCAACGGCATGTGCCCTGCCGCCATCATCTCCTATTAGGGTAGTCACAATTCCATCCGAATCAAAGGTGTTGTCCAAACTACCATCGGTGTTGTATCTTGTTATCGCGATTACGTCACTTTCATCATCGAAGGCATACCCGGCTACAACAATTTTTCCATCAGGCTGAATAGCGATACCACGGGCATAGTCTTCTTCCTGGCCAATGGCAGTGGTAACTATTCCCTCGGTGTTGAAGCTGAGGTCGAGCGAACCGTCTTGTGCAGCAGAGTAGGCGGCAGGCAGCAGGAGCAAGGCGAAAGCTTTGATGAATTTGGCAGTGCGTGTTGTAGTAAATGTTATGCTCATAGTGTGCGTTGGTTTTGAATTTCAGGTATCGGTTTTCTTTTTTTTAAAATTCTGTTGCAATATGCAGGAGGAAAGTTAATCGTGGTCAGCATGGGGTTCAGGTTCGGTGCTCAATCGAGTACCGGATGAGATGATATCTTGCCTTTGGCAGGTTAGTTAAGTGGTGAGGGTGGCTGGTGCTGAGAGAAGCTTGACTTGCTGTGGGCGGGGGTACAGCAAGGTGCTTACCGACCTGTAAGGGCCATGCCGGGGGATACAGCAAGGGGTATTCCGGTCGGCAAAGACCATACTGAGGGGGTGGGCAAGGGGTCTTCCGGAATTAACGCATCGCCCTCTGCCTGCACAACTCATACATCACCATGCCTGCGGCCACGGCCACATTGAGTGATGAGGTTTTGCCGTGCATGCCGATGCGGCCTAAGGCGTCAGCCTTGCGCAGCAGTTCGTTGCTTATGCCACTTTCCTCGCTGCCCATCACTATGCAGTGTGGTGTGGTCAGGTCTGTTTGTTCAATACCCTCTTTGGTTTTTTCGGTGCAAGCCATCATCTGTATGCCGCTTTGCTGCAGCAATTCCATGGTGCGCAGCAGCGAGTGCGTGCGGCAAACGGGAAGGTGAAAAAGAGCACCTGCCGAAGTTTTCAAAGCATCTTCATTGATTTGTGCAGCGCCTTTTTCGGGCACTATCACCGCATGAAAACCGAGGCACTCCGCAGTGCGGCAAATGGAACCGAAGTTGCGCACATCAGTCACCCCATCAAGCATCAGCAGCTTGTGCACCTGTCCGCGGTCGAACACATCGCTTATTATATGTTCTAAGTTGGCAAAGGCAATGGGCGAAACAAAGGCCACCACACCCTGGTGGTTGGCACGTGTGAGGCTTTGAATTTTTTCAGCAGGCACCTGCTGCACCGGTATGTCGTGGTCGCGCAGCATTTGCCTCAGAGCATGGTATTGGTCGCCTGCGAGTCCTTTCTGCACCAATACTTTTTCTATCTCCTTGCCGGCAGAAATAGCTTCCTGCAATGGCCTGATGCCAGCCACCAAATTGGTGGGCGATGGTTTGCGCGGTGGCCTGCTACGAGTGTTATGTGGTTTGTTTTTTTCCAACTAAGAAAAAAGTGAAGGGGTTTATCAATCAACGTTTGTGTTGCAAAGCGTAGTAGCCTGCAGTAACAAAAAAATTGCGCACGAAAGGAATGGCGGAAACGAAAGCCCATTGTGTGCGCGGTTTCATCCCAAACTTGGCTTCGTAGTTCGGATTGATGAAGTAGAGGGTTTTGCGGGCAATGCTATAATTTTCTTTCATGGCTATGCGCTCGAATCTTTCAATGCTGATTCCGGTTTGTTTTATTTCCAATAGGTCGTCTATTGTTTTTTGGCTTTCACCAAAAAGCCGGAGCACTGCACGATAGAGAGTGGCAGGCAAGAGGTGAAAGAAAGGGAGTTTGCTCAGCACGCGGCTCTTGCATATCTGCTGGTGTCCTCCAAATGGATTGTACCAAGGTGGAAATGCAAGAAAGAACACAGCATCCTCTGCCATGAATTGTTTTACAAAAGCCATGAAACGTTCCTGATTGTGAATGTGCTCAATCACATCGCGCATGATGATGATGTCGAACAAACCAAGTCTGTGATCGCAGTTGTAGATGTCTTCACTTATCAGTTCAAGCCTGCCGGTGTACTGCTGCTCTTTGAGGTATTTGTGTGCATTGGCAATGCGGCCAGGCATGATGTCGTTGCCTGTAACCTCACAATCCATTTGTAAGAATGGGAGCAGGTTGCCACCTTCACCACAGCCTATTTCCAGCACGCGCATTTGCGCAGCAATCGGTTTCACTTTGCTTATGTATGGAATAACATAACGCTCGGTGGTGGTGACTTGTTCGTGAAAGTATTGGCTAACGTTGGCGTGGCGCGTCTGCATGGTGAAGTGGTGGCGAATGTATTGGTCGCGAAGAATGACGTGTTAATCGTTTTCTAGGAATAACCCCGAAGGGATTCAGCTTAGGTGGTCGGTTGTTGAACCCCGTTGGGGTTCAGCCACCGCAGTTGCCCCATACCACGGGTTTCACCAGTGGTTATTCAAATTCAACCCCATTCGGAGTTGTGTGTTTTGAAATATGCATCAATTCGAAGCACATGACTATCTGTTGTGTCATTAAAAGAAACCGCCCCTGCCGGGTGACAGGGGCGGTTCCGTTATTTCAGTTGCACTTTTGATCTAAGTGCTTTGAGTTAAAGCTTGAACTTCACCGGAATCTGAAGTCGCACGCGCACAGGCTTGCCACCGTTCTTACCGGGTGTATAGTCTTTCAACTGCTTCACTACACGCTCTGCTTCTGCTTGCAACGAAGGTGCGCCCTGCACACCGCGTGTTGTTTTTACTTCACTTATGCTTCCATCTTTTTCTACTATGCAAGAAATGAATACAGTGCCTTCCTGTTTTGCATCCTTTGCTTCTTGAGGGTACTTCACATTTTTTTGAAGGAATTCCATCACGGCTGCATCGCCACCTGGATATATGGGCATTTCCTGACACATGGTCATCACCTCATCGCCCGATGCACTTGGCGGTGGCACAACATCCACTACGTCTTTTTCTATAGTTGGCTTTGGTGGTGTTGGTGCAGCAAGTTCTACTTTGATAAGTTCTACATCGAAGATGAGGGTGCTGTTGGGTCCTATTTTTCCCTGACCACGGGCACCGTAGGCCAATGCGGAAGGAATGTAGAATGTGGTTTTGCCGCCTTCTTTCATGGTTTGCAGGCCTTCGGTCCAACCGGGTATCACTTGGTTGAGGCCAAATGTGGCTGGCTGGCCACGGTCCACACTGCTGTCGAATACGGTGCCGTCTATCAGCAAGCCGTGGTAGTGAACCGTCACTTTGTCTGTGGCTTTGGGGCTGGTGCCTGTGCCTTCTACCGTCACTTTGTATTGCAATCCGGAGGCTGTTGTTATCACACCCGGCTTGGTTTTGTTTTTTGCTAAGTATTCTTCACCGGCTTTTTTGTTCGTCTCTTCTTTCACCTTCGCCAATTTCTTCTGCTCCTCGCGGTAAAGTCGGTCAGCGTCTGCGGCTGTCATTTGCGCATTACCATTCAATTGTGCATTTATGGCATCTATGAATGTGGCACGGTCGAAGTCGGTAATTCCACTTTTCTTCAAGGTCTCGGCCATGCTTACACCAAGCGCATAGGATAGGCTGTCCTGATGGGTGGCGAGTGCTGTGCTGGCAGTTTTTGCTTCTTTGCCTTTTCCTTTTTTCTTTTCTTGAGCTGTGGCGGCTGCAGTGGTGAGCAGGGCCAAAGTCAACATCATCATCGTTTTTTTCATTGTTCGTGTTTTGGTTTTCTATAAAAAAAATTGTGGTTACAAAAGAAATGAGAGACCGCCTTAGCAGGCTGTTAAAATGTTTCTGCCCGTATTTTGCTTCACATTGATTGCCCTTGACGCAAGTCAATACTCTGAAGGTTGGCTACAGTGGATGATGTGAGTTATTGAAGATAAAGTTCTAAGGTGGTCAGATTCGGCCACTTTAAATCAATTTTTTTTTAAACCAAACACACAATAGCATTATGAAAATGAAAAACATGTTTACAACTGTAGCAATGGCTGCGGCTTTAGTGTTTACCTCATGCAGCGAAGCACCAGTGCCGACACCTGCTGACAACACACCGGCATTGCTCAAAGGTGAGCAAAATCTGAAAGTGGATGCGGCAGCCAGCAAAGTAGCGTGGGAGGGAAGCATGAGCGGCCTGAAAATATACAGCCATACAGGCACCATCAACATCAAAGAAGGGAATGTGACATTGAAGGATGGAGTAGTTGCAGGAGGCAATTTTGTGATAGATATGGGCAGTATCAAAACCACTGACAACAATTACGGAGAGCAGAACACATCAGAGGTATTGATTGGTCACCTCGGTTCACCCGATTTTTTTGATTTGGCAAATCATCCAACGGCCAACTTTGCCATTGGCAGTGTATCTGGCAACGCAGGTAAGGGAACGTTGACCCTGCGTGGCACACAAGGCGAAGAGAGCATAACAGATATAGTTACAAAAGTTAATGGGGATGTATTGGAGCTTACCGGCAAGGTGACCTTTGACCGACAGAAGTATGGAGCCGCATACAAGGCCGCCAAAGACATGCTGTTGGCTGATGATATCAAACTGAACATTGCATTGGTGGCGAAGAAATAAAGCGCCACTGAGTAGTTAGGGTTAAGAGAAAAAGAAAGCCGCCCCGATGTTTCGGGGCGGCTTTCTGTTTTAGCTCAGGGAATTTATTTCACCAATGTCATTTCTTTCAGCAGATAGCCGGCTCCGGCATACACATCTATAGTCCACAGTACGAAGCGCACATCCACCATGATGTTGCGACAGATGTCGGGGTTATATACAATGTCGCTCATGGTGCTTTCCCAACTGCGGTCGAAGTTGATACCTGTGAGTTCGCCTTTGGCATTGAGTGCGGGCGAACCGCTGTTTCCGCCCGTGGTGTGGTTGCTGCCTGTGTAGCAGAGGCGCAGTTCACCATCTTCACCGTAGTTTCCATATTCATGTTTTTCAAGGAGCGAAATCAGTTTAGGGTTCAGCTCGAAGTCGGGGTTTTTGGTGTAATACTTTTCAAGCATGCCATCAGCAGTGGTGAAGTAGTTGTAATGCTCACCATCGCGCGGAGTGCTGCCGTCCACCTTGCCGAATGTGATGCGCAGTGTGCTGTTGGCATCAGCCCAGTAGTCAGCCGGAAACATCAGCATCATGCCTTCGGTGTATTGCTGCATGGCGAAGTTTATTTGTGCATTCAGTTCGCTGTACCTGGGATTTATTTTTTCGCTGTATGCTTTGTTCATCAGTGCCGCGTTGCTATAGAAGTAGTCTTTCTTCATCTTCTTCACCGAACTTTTGCCAAATGAATCGAGCATTTTGAATAGTGTGGTGCTGTCCATAAATATGGATTTGTAAAAGTCTTTGCCGCTTTCCATTTTCTCTGTCATGGGTGGTGTATGGTTGAGAAAGGCGCCATCATTCATGTTGTAATACATCAAACCGTTGGTCATCTTATTCCATAGTTTGTGCTCTGTCTGCTTGTCGAAGTCTTTGTAGAAACGCCTTGCATTTTCTTTCAATAATTGTATGCTTTCTTCGAGTTCACCGGTTGCATGCAGTGTGTCGTAGTTGTCCACCAGTTCGTGAAAGCTATATGCAAAACCAAACAATTCGGGGCCGTATGAGATGTATTCCGCATACAAGTCGCGCGAGATGACATAAGGTTCTATCAACTTGTAAAGGCTGTCAAGCTTTGCCAGCAGACCACTGTAGGCTGTGTATTCAGGCTTTGCTGTTTTCGCCTGATATTCCTTTTCGAAAGTCTGCTTCATGTTTACTGCTCTGATGTTGGTGAGGCCAATCATCTGCCCTTTCCATTTTTTCCAGCCATTTGCTATGCCACTTTGTTTGGCCGCATACTTTATACGCAGTTCATCACTACTTCGCATGCGTTCGTCAATTACCTCCAGCGAGGCATCACGCATTTTTATTCGCATAGGTGTGCCTTTTTCCATTTGATATTGCACAGCATAACTTGTGAGCAAATGGTCGGTGCGGCCCGGAAAACCATAGACCATGCTATAGTCGCCCTGGTGCGCGCCACCCACATTTATGGGCAGGTAGTGTGCAGGTTTGTATGGCACATTGTCAGCGCTGTATGCAGCGGGTTCGTTGTTCTTATCAGCATAAATGCGAAATACACTGAAGTCGCCTGTGTGGCGCGGCCATACCCAATTGTCAGTGTCACCGCCAAACTTGCCGATGGCACCGGGAGGTGCGCCCACCATGCGTACATCGTTGTATGATTTTGTAAGTATGGCGAAGAATTGATTGCCGTAGTTGAAAGCCTTTATCTGCAGGCCAAGTCCGGGATTGTTTTTTTTGTATTCAGCTTCCAGTTCCTTTCTGTTTGCAGCCACAAGCGCTTCGGTTTCTTTTTGTGTCAAGGTTGCGGTTATGCCCTTGCGCATGCGTGCAGTCACATCATCCATGCGCACAATGAATACTACTGAGAGGCCGCTGCAAATCAACTCTTCATTGCGGTTCATGGCCCAAAAGCCATCTTTGAGATAGTCATGCTGCAACGATGAGTGAAACTGGATATAGTCTAATCCGCAGTGGTGGTTGGTGAAAAGCAAACCTTCGTTGCTCACTATTTCGGCAGTGCAGCCACCATCAAAGAGCACAATGGCATCCTTCAAGCTGCTTTTGTTCACACTGTACAAATCTTCCTCAGTGAGTTGCAGGCCGTAAGCTTTCATATCATCATACACGGCACCCAGGAGGGATGGTATCCACATACCTTCAGTGGCTTGTGCGGTGTTCAGTGCTATTGTGGCTATCAAAAAAAGTATATGTTTTTTCATGCGGGCAAAAGTGTGGTGTGGCGAAACAGTTTTGTGCATGATGTGCGCGATATTGTGATAGGAGTGCGTGGGACTGTGAGTGGTGTGCGCTGCAATGTCACTGGCGTTCGCGGGACTGCGAGTGGTGAGCGCGAGACTGCGAGTGCCGTGCGCGGCATTGTAACTGGGGTGCGCGAGACTGCGAGTGGTGTGCGCTGGACTGTGAGTGATGTGCGCGGCATTGTAACAAGCGTGCGCTGGACTGCGAGTGGTGTTCGCGGGACTGCGAGTGGGGTGCGCGACACTGTCAGCATTGTCCGCAGGATTGTGAAAGGCGTGCGCG
>JBJXFP010000024.1:0-27610 GCA_046155615.1 Flavobacteriales bacterium
TCTTACTGAACTTTGGCAAGAAGCCCGAAATAAGAAGAAAGGTCTTCGACAACCATCTAAAAAAATCCTTGTAAATCCAATATGCTTTTCTTGTCAAAAATGAAATTCAAATCCATGCAAATCCATCCAATCCGTGTCATCCGTGTTCTAACAACATATGTCCTATAAACACCAACAATTCGGTGCAGGCAGTGCTCCATTCCTTCGCGGCCCATATGCCAGCATGTACACCATTCGCCCTTGGACTATCAGGCAATATGCAGGATTCAGTACAGCAGAAGAGAGCAATACTTTCTATAGAAAAAACCTCGCTGCAGGTCAGAAAGGTTTGAGTGTTGCCTTTGACCTTGCAACACATCGCGGTTATGATTCAGATCATCCACGTGTGGTGGGTGATGTTGGAAAAGCAGGCGTGGCCATAGATTCTATCCTTGATATGAAACTCTTGTTTGACCAAATCCCATTGGACCAAATGAGTGTGAGCATGACAATGAATGGTGCAGTGATTCCCATTCTGGCTTTTTATATAGTTGCTGCTGAAGAGCAAGGAGTGAAGCCTGAACAATTGCAGGGCACCATACAGAATGACATACTGAAAGAGTTTATGGTGCGCAATACGTATATCTATCCCCCTGCACCAAGTATGCGCATAGTGAGCGATATATTTTCCTATTGTTCGCAGCACATGCCCAAATTCAATCCCATTTCCATCAGCGGTTACCACATGCAGGAAGCAGGGGCTACCTTGGATTTGGAACTCGCCTATACGCTGGCTGATGGATTGGAATATGTGCGCGCAGGTATCAATGCAGGAATGAGCATTGATGATTTCGCTCCACGTCTTTCTTTCTTCTGGGCCATTGGTATGAATCACTTTGAAGAGATAGCCAAGATGCGCGCAGCTCGAATGCTGTGGGCAAAACTTATCAAGCAATTCAATCCGCAAAAGGAAAAGAGCATGGCTTTGCGTACTCATTGCCAAACCAGCGGATGGAGTTTGACCAAGCAAGACCCTTTCAACAATGTTCCGCGAACATGCATAGAAGCGTTAGCTGCTGCATTGGGCGGCACACAATCATTGCACACCAATGCGCTGGACGAAGCCATTGCATTGCCAACTGATTTCAGTGCACGCATTGCACGCAACACGCAGTTGTATTTGCAAAATGAAACAGACATCTGCAAAGTTGTTGACCCATGGGCCGGTTCACACTATGTAGAAAAACTAACCCACGATGTGGCAGAAAAAGCATGGGCCTTGATACAAGAAGTAGAGGAGATGGGCGGCATGACGAAGGCCATAGAAGCAGGTTTGCCAAAGCTTCGCATAGAAGAAGCTGCTGCAAGAAAACAAGCGCGCATTGATAGTGGCAAGGACAAAATCATTGGAGTGAACATCTACGAAGTAGAAGAAAGGAATGAAGTAGAAGTGCGGGAAGTAGACAACCAAAGTGTGCGCTTGTCTCAGATAGAAAGGTTGAAAAAATTGCGTGCTGAAAGAAATGAAGAAGAAGTTCGGGCAGCCTTGAATGCCATCACAGAGGCTTGTGCCGAGGCCACTCCCCTCTCCACCGGAGAGGGGCAGGGGGTGAGGCGAAATCTCCTTGTATTAGCCATTGATGCAGCCCGCAAGCGCGCCTCACTCGGTGAAATTTCTTCAGCGATGGAAAAAGTATTTAGCCGCTACACAGCCAGCATTCGCAGTGTGAGTGGTGTTTACAAAAGTGAATCGAATATGGACAAAGACTTTGAACAAGCGCGAAAAATGAGTGATGAATTTGCAGTCATTGCCGGGCGAAGACCGCGCATACTTGTGGCCAAAATGGGACAAGACGGCCACGACCGTGGAGCAAAAGTGATAGCCACATCTTTTGCCGACATCGGCTTTGATGTGGACATAGGACCACTCTTTCAAACTCCTGAGGAAGTTGCCAAGCAAGCCATCGAAAATGATGTACATGTTGTAGGTGCATCATCGCTTGCGGCAGGACACAAAACACTAGTACCCGCTTTGATAGATGAACTAATGAAACAAAAACGCGAAGACATTCTTGTAGTTGCTGGTGGAGTAATTCCTGAGCAGGATTATGACTACCTCTACAATGCAGGTTGCGTTGGCATCTTCGGGCCAGGAACTAAGATATCAGTAGCTGCAATGGATATACTGAGGGTGTTGAAAGAAGGGTATTCTGTTTAGATCAACAGCTACATTTATGCTTTCTCAACACTAAAAATATCAGGGTGCACTCGGATTGTCTCATATCGCCTTTGCGAAAACCTACATTCGCCAACACAAACAATTTCAATATCTAAACCATCATGAACATCGAAAACCTGCCTATTGGCAATATCATTTGGATAGCAATTGCAATCATCATCCTTTTCAAATCATTTGTGGTAGTGCAGCAAGGCCTCATTGGCGTTGTCACCATTTTTGGTAAATACCGCAGAGTGATGCAGCCGGGCCTCAACCTGCGCATACCTTTTATAGAGGTTGTATTCAGGAAAATATCTACTCAAAATCGCTCAGTTGAATTAGAATTTCAGGCCGTTACACAAGATCAGGCCAATGTCTATTTCAAAAGCATGCTGCTCTATTCTGTAATGAGTGGCGAGGAAGAAGTGATAAAAAGAGTGGCATTCAAATTCATAGACGATCGCAGTCTGATGCAAGCCCTGGTGCGCACTATAGAAGGCACCATTCGCGCATTTGTTGCTACTAAGAAGCAGGCTGAGGTATTGTCACTGCGCAACGATATTGTAGAACACGTTAAGTCTGAAATTGACAACCGCCTTGAGGAGTGGGGTTATCATCTTATAGACATGCAGATAAATGACATCACCTTTGATGAGGCCATCCTCACCAGCATGAGCCGCGTGGTGGCCAGTAACAACCTGAAGGCTGCCGCTGAAAACGAAGGGCAGGCACTGCTCATTACCAAAACAAAAGCGGCAGAAGCTGATGGTAACGCTATCAAAATTGCTGCACAGGCAGAAAGAGAAGCTGCACAAATGCGCGGACAAGGCGTGGCACTCTTCCGTGAGGAAGTAGCGCGTGGTATGCAGAATGCGGCCCGCGAAATGCAACAAGCCAACCTCGACACCTCCGTCATCATGTTCAGCATGTGGACCGAGGCCATCAAAAATTTTGCGGAATACGGCAAGGGCAATGTCATCTTCCTCGATGGCTCACCTGAAGGCATGGAAACGGTCATGCGCCAAATGATGGCTATGAACAAAATCATGGATCCCAAGTAGTAGGTCGTGATGTAGGAGTTTAGATTGCTCGTTGCACTGCATCGTTCGTTATCATAGTACTTTGTAGTTCATGCATTTTACTTGCTCACTGCCGGCTGGACACTGACAACTGCATAATAAAGAAATGACAGAGGCTTTTCTCCATTACATCTGGAAGTACAAGCTCTTTAATTCGCCAGAGCTGCATACTAAAAGTGGCGAACAAATCATCATTCACCACAGCGGCACACACAACTACGGTGGCGGCCCCGACTTTCTGAATGCCCGCATTCGCATTGGTGAAACCATGTGGGCAGGGCATGTGGAAATACACCTACACGCCAGCGATTGGCATGCACATAAGCATACTGATGATGTGCATTACAAAAACGTGGTGTTACACGTTGTATTCGATAATGACAAAGAAATACACTTGCACAACCCGGGTGATTTGCAGGTACTCGACCTGAGCGGCTATATACCACAAGGCCAGTGGAATCAATACGAACATTGGCTACACAGCAAAAGCTGGATTCCTTGCCAGGCACAGTTGCCAGGTATTGACATGATTACATGGACTAATTGGAAGGACAGATTGCTTATGGAGCGGCTGGAGATTAAATGCAAAGCAGTGTATGAGCAGTTGCACAAAGTGAATGGAGATTGGAGTGAGTCATTCTATCGCTTGCTTGCGCGCAACTTCGGATTCAAAGTGAATAGTGATGCAATGGAAATGCTCGCAGAAAGCTTGCCGCAAAGCATACTGGCAAAACACAAAAGCGACCCTTTTCAAATAGAAGCACTCCTCTTCGGGCAAAGTGGATTGCTCATGCAAATATTCAGCGATGAATACCCGAATGACTTAAAAAAGGAGTATGAATTTTTGCAGAAAAAATATACACTGAAAACCATGAATGCGGCTGCTTGGAATTTCGGACGTATGCGCCCTTCGAACTTTCCCACCATTCGCATTGCCCAATTTGCCGCACTCATTTGCAAAAGTGAACACCTGTTTAGCGCGTTGCTCGAAACAGAATGGCCCAATGACATCCGCAAACTCTTTGCAACTGAAGCACACGAATACTGGAACCACAACTTCCGTTTTGATGCCCGCACTGAGGATGCAGACATGAATAAAGAACGAAATGCCAAACGCATCGGTGACTCATCGCTCAACAATATTCTGATAAATACAGTAGCCGTGGTGCTGTTTGCCTATGGCCGCCACTGCGGCAACGAAAACCTTACTGAACGTGCACTGCGTTTGCTCGAAACAGTAGAAGCGGAATACAACGCAATTATTTCAAACTGGCAACTGCTTGGAGTGAATAGCACGCACGCTGCTGATACGCAAAGCCTCATTCACCTTTACAATAACTATTGCTCAGAAAAAAAATGCCTAACCTGTGCTGTTGGATTGAAGGCATTGGGACGTTGATTCATTTCCGGATGAAGCAACCTTTGCATCATTCTCGCATCAGTAAAAAGTGGCAAAATGTTTTTCATCTTTGCAGCATCCGCAAATAGCCCCAAGCTGATATGAAACAAATTCAAACTTTATGGGAAAAGCAACTCTTCGGTGTATGCACCTGGATAGCTGAGCGCATGGGTGTGCGTGTCCGCAGGGTTCGTCTTTCGTTTATCTACTTGTCATTTCTCACTTTTGGTTCGCCTGTGTTTCTTTACCTCGTCCTCCACTTCTGGCGGCAGAACAATCACATCTTCAAGCCATGGACGTGGGGCCGTTCCACTGGTGAATGAGTGCGACTTGTGTATGGTGTTACTGCAACATTGCTTTCATCACACAATTCAGTTTTATTCTCTCTGCATAATTTGCAGGCATCACATTGGCGCATTCAATTTTTCTATCCCTGCATGAAACTTCGTGTTAAACAAAACACACTCCGACTGAGGCTCACTCAAACTGAAGTGGCTGCCCTGAGCGCGGGAGAAACACTCTGCGACATCACCCAATTTTCTCTGTACCAAAAGTTGAGCATACAACTTGGCACCTGGAATCTGGAAGTAGCTGACGCAAAGTTTGAGAACGATACCATCACCATCAACTGTCCTATTTCACAAACTATGCAATGGGCAAACAACGATGATGAAGGAATGTATTTCACCATTGACAATGATGGTGATGAGCCTTTGCATCTTGCGGTTGAAAAGGATTACCAATGCCTTAAACCGCGCGAAGAAGAACGTGACAATTTTCCGAATCCAACGAGCGACACAACTAAATGCTGACAGATTCTTTCGGAAGAAATATTACCTATTTGCGTTTAGCTGTCACTGACCGATGCAATCTGAGATGCCTTTATTGCATGCCGGAGAAGGGCCTGCAGTGGCAGCACCGCACGGCATTGCTTTCGTTCGAAGAAATAATGCGACTGCTGCGTATTGCTGCGCAAGTCGGCATTACCAAAGTCCGCTTTACAGGTGGCGAACCATTCCTCAGAAAAGATTTTATGCTACTACTGCGTATGACCATGCAGGCCAATTTGTTCCGGCAGGTTAGCATCACCACCAATGGCACACACACCGGGCAGCATATACCGGAGTTGAAACAACTCGGCATACACAGTGTAAACCTCAGTGCCGATACATTGAATGCAGAGAGGTTCAAAACCATTACACGCAGAGATGATTTGAATGCAGTAAGAAAAACATTAGATGCATTGTTGTATCACGGCATCACTACACGCATCAATGCAGTGGTGATGCAAGGCAAAAATGAAGAGGACATCGCTGAACTAACTGCATTGACCAAAGCATTACCAGTGGATGTAAGATTCATCGAAGAAATGCCATTCAACGGCAGTGGCCAGGCAGAAGCACCCTACTGGAATCATACACGCATCGTGCAAGAGTTGGAAAAACATTTCGGCCCGTTGCAACGCGAACCGGAAATACCGGGCAGTACATCAGTAAACTATAACATACCCGGACACTTGGGTAGAGTAGGGGTAATACCTGCCTACACGCGTAGCTTTTGTGGTACCTGCAACAGGCTGCGCATTACACCCACAGGCGCTCTCAAAACTTGCCTTTACGGAAAAGCCGAACTCGATTTGCGCGGATTGATGCGCAGTGGTGATAGCGATGAGCAAGTAGCTCATGCAATACATGAAGCCGTGTTGCGGAAATCAGTTGATGGTTTTGTGGCGGAAGAGGAGAGTAAGTCAGCTACCTCATTTCCAAGTATGGCCACGATTGGTGGTTAACTATGGCAACAAAAAAAGCCAGACTCTGAGATGTCTGACTTTTTTCTTTATGTAGCCCGTAGGGGAATCGAACCCCTGTTACCAGAATGAAAATCTGGTGTCCTAACCCCTAGACGAACGGGCCGTCTATTTTTTTAAAGCGGGCGCAAATATAATTTTCTCATTTGCCTGCACAACATTTCCCCAAAAAAATATAGGCCACGGCCTTGAAAGGTTGGCGTGATGTGGCTTTGGCCTTGCAAAATTCTTATTTATCGGTTTGCCAGTTGATTACTTTCGTTCCACTTAATTCCCAAACCAAAATGAGATCTGTTTACAATATTTTACTGTTGTCAGTAGCATTTGCAACCACTGTGGCTAATGCGCAAACCGAAGGTTCATCATTCACACTTACCGGAATGGGAGTGGCCACTCCCTGGGCACGCGACTATCAGTGTGTCGGTATCAACCCTGCCAATCTCGATTTAGACCCGCGCTACGAGACCAAGGTAGCGCTTGGGTTGTTGGAAGGAGGCATTTCGCTTTATTCAGCAGCACTTACCAAGGAACAAGTGCGCCAAAATATTTTTCAGGAAGAGGTAGCAGAATTTACCCTCGAACAACAGCGTGATTTTGCGAAAGAATTTGCCAATTCTGCCAATGCTGTAGATGTGGAGATTACGCACTTTGGGCTTTCCATCAGAACGGAGCGATTGGGCACGTTTGCTTTTCGCACACGCGAAAGAGCCAGCTTCTACTACGAGCTTAGCGAGCAGGCGAGCGAATTGCTTTGGCTTGGATACGGTAGCAACTACTGGGATTCGCTGGTGGTGAGCGAAAACACAATTGAAACTGTAATTCCAAATTCGCCCAATCTGGATCAGGCTACATACGATAAAGTGGTGCGCGGTTTCACTGATACGGTAAATGCCCAGTTGCTCTCAGAATTTCTCAACGGAACACATTTCAAAATGAATTGGGTGCGCGAGTTCAACCTCTCATGGGGCAAAAAGATTTGGAGCAATGAAGACGACATTCAGATACATGCAGGTCTGGGTGCAAAACTCTTGATAGGTCAGGGCCTATTGGCTGTAGATGTGGAAGATGGAAATACACAGGTATTCAGTGCGCTTTCCCCTATTTTTCAAATTGACTATGGCGTGTCTGACGAAAATCCTTCTTCGTTGCCTGAGAATGCAGGCAAACTTACACCGGTGGGAATGGGTATCGGATTCGATATAGGTACAACACTCGTGTGGAAGGATCGCATTTTTCTGTCTGCAGCCGTAAATGATATTGGAAGCATGACCTGGGATGGCAACGTATATGTCTTGAATGACAGCCATGTGATTGAAACCAAAAATGATGGTATAGAAAGCACCGATTTCATTTCGCAAATTGAAGGTCTGAATGGCAGCGATGCAGTACTTGACTGGACAGGTAGCACATCGCTCACTACCAAGCTACCCACCACTTTCCGCCTCGGGTTGGGTATGGAGAATCATCCGGCATATAAAGTAGGCATTGACTTCATAATGCCACTGAATGATGGTGTGGCCAGCATGGAGAAACCTGTGATAGCAATAGGTGGCGAATTCAGTCCGATAAAAAATATTCACCTTCAAGCCGGATTGGTGCAGGGAGGTAACTACGATGTAAAAATTCCTGTGGGCATCTACTTCACACTGGGCAGGCAAGGCGGCTACGAGTTCGGTATTGCTTCGCGCGACCTTATCACTTTTTTCTCACGCAATCAGCCTACTGTTTCAGTTGCATTCGGGTTCCTTCGTTTCAGATTTTGAAGTCTGACCCTGAAAATGAAATCGTGGATGATTTTTAGAAAAAAATGGATGGTAGTCATTGCGAAGGCTGCCATTTTTATTTCGATGGAGTATGGTTGCAATTATGTAAACCAAAAGCACAAACCAATAGACTTTTATGAAATAAGAAGTGAAGCCGATTTGTCCTTAATTCCATTACTACAGCCATACAAACTTGCTTCTGCTGATAGAGGCTTCACTTGGTTTTTCGAATTCCCTGTTGAAACAGTGTTGACATTGCGGGGTGGGGTAGATTCAGTAGCTGTTCACGATAGTCTCATTTACCTAAGGTATCCGATGATGTATTGGCCAAAGCATAGCATGATGCATGATACATGGGTGATTTTTGATGTCAATGATGGTGAGGTGCGTTCATTTTTTTCGTTAGAAGAAATGATGGCTGAAGTGAAAAGCACGGATGTGAAATTTTACAACTGTTGCACCCTATACCACGAATTGAAACTTGGCGCTCCTCTGCCGTTTTCTGCCGCAGCCAACACTCACTGATTTTTTCCGCGAGCCAGTTTTATCCTATGCCTTATGGCCATGGTGGTGCCTATCACCATCACTATACAGCCCAGCCACAACACATTGATGAATGGAAATACCTGTGCGGTATAAACCAGTAAGTCCTTATCAAGGCTGCTGTGTTTCTGTACAGTAAGTTCTATTTTACTTTCTTTTTCCTGCATAGCTAAAAGCAATTTTTTGCTCTTTGCTTCCACAGGGTAGGTAAATGGAATGGTGTCGTTGATCGTTAGCATGGGCACTACTACCTGCTCTGATGCATCAGGAGTATATAGTGAACAGAATGCGCGTTTCCCTTTTAATCCAGCAGGCAGATTTTCGGGAATGTCCTTGAGTTCTACCACACTGTCCACTAAAAGTGTGATGTCTTGGGTAAGATGAACAGGTTGCAACAATTCTATCAATTTAGACTCAGGTTCTTCATAGCCTTTTTCACTCTTTTCTTTGATGTTGGTGTCTGTCGCTTTTATGAATGTATAGATATCGTGTGTAAGAAAATGTTTGGTGCTGGGTTCACGGCTGTCGCCTTTGGGTGCCAACAGTATGGTAGGCTCCAGGGTGAATAGCTTTTCTCCCGAAAGACCATTCTTCCAACCTTGCAGATGGCCAGTAGCATGTGCATCTACCTCGGCAGGTGTTACTGCTGCCCATAGGTTTCGCCCAGTTGCATCTTCAAAAAATGAATTGCCTGCCTCATGAAGGCTCAGCGCACGGAAGGGCTGACCTTCTACCTGAACGTAATCACCTTCATGATACCAGATTTTTTGCCTTTCGAAATACTCCATTGCCACATACAAGCGCTGCCCGTTTTTGCTTTTTTCTTTGTAGTGAACCATGTATGGCCCCATGGCCAATGTATCTCCCTGAAATATCATCAGGTCTTCGTTTGCTGCAAATTTTACAGCATTTTTATTGTCGGGTTTGTTCAATGAATTTACTTGTCGGGTAGCATCACTGCTTATGAAGTAGCTCTGCCATGTGCTGATGACAGCGCCTGCTATGAGCATGGCAAAGCCAATGTGTGCAATGCTTGCCCCCATCATATCCAGCTTGCCGCGCAGCACGCGCCACGCATAGTCCGCATTGGCACATATCGCAAACATGCAAGCCCATACTAGTAGCAATATGATGTAGTTGGGGTTTATGAATTGCTCTTCGCTGTTATGGTATATAGCGTGCAAATCCGCAGCCCATGCGATGAGTGCAGTTAAGATCAGCGAGGTCAACATACTCACCCATATTTTTTTCGCAAACATTTTCTTATCTGTGTTTTTGTAGCGCAGCCATTGGCCGCAGGCCACCACTATGAAAAGCAGAAAAGCCAGAGGAACTTGCAGCATGTGATAAACCTCAAATCGCTGTTGTTCACCGGGTGCGCTCAGTTTGTGTTGAGCCAGTGTCAGAGCAAACTTCCATCCGGTGGTGTGGTGCAGCCAGGCGAAAAATCCTTCGAAAGGTGTAAGAAAAATATTAACCACATTGACGGAGGTAAGGAAGGTGATATGCAGTGCGCTGAATGTGAGAATAACAGTACCTATGAACATCCAGAATTCGCGGCTCCAGGTGGCTTCTTCATTTTCAGCTTTTACCAGGTAATGCTTGCGATAAGCTATAACCATCATGGTAAGTGACATGATGATGAACAAAAGGCAAAGCAGCGGCACCCAAGTGTCTTCACCGGGCAGCAATGCTTCCAATTGTTCTGCACTGAGGGTAGAATTGTAAGAAAGCAAATTGCCCAGAGCAATGAGAAATAGGATGAGGCAAAGCGCGATGTATGCTATACGAATTTTTTTTTCGCGCACAAGCAGCACCGTACTCATCATAGTAAAGAAAAGCAGGTACACCAACAGTTGCGCAAGTATGCCACTCTCCACAAACGAATGCACACTGCTGTCACCAAGCACTCCGCTTCGTGTTAGAAATGTGCTGTAGAGTATTAGAATAAATGTACTTAAGGTAAGTATTAGGGTTGCGAAAAGGCTTGTTTGTTTACGCTGGTTTATGACCATGAGGTGGGCCGATGCCAGCAGTGTAAGCCACGGAACTAATGAAGCATTCTCTACCGGATCCCAAGCCCAGAAGCCTCCAAAACCAAGTGCTTCATAAGCCCAAGCACCACCCATAAGTATGCCAGTACCCAATATCATAACACCAAAAAATGCCCATGGTATTGCAGGTTTTACCCAGCCGCTATAATCTCTTTTCCAAAGGCCGGCTATAGCGAATGCGAAAGGAATGAGTGTGGATGCAAACCCAAGAAAAAGTGTTGGTGGATGGATGGTCATCCAATAGTTCTGAAGCAGGGCATTTAATCCATCGCCATCCTGAAAAAATTTGAGTGACAGGTATTCTGCATTTTGAGTCCATGGTAAGCCATAGTTCACAGGCATTTCGCGCAGCAATAAGAATGGATTGCTGCCAAACTGAAAGTCTCCGAAGTAAACACCCAGAAGCATGCTGGCCAGAAAGGCCTGCACTAAAGCCACAATACACATCACATAAGGTTCCCATGTTTTGGAGCGCAACATCAACACACAACCAAGCACCACATGCCAAAAAGACCACAACAGAAAACTGCCTTCCTGCCCCTCCCACAAACAACTGAATACATAACGCATGGGCATCGCATTGTTCAGGTGATCATGCGCATAGTGATACTCATAAAGGTGATGAGTGAGTATGTAGAGCAACATGGCGATAACACCAACTACACTGAGGCCGTGTGTCCAGAAAGCTATGCGGGCCGGGCGCTTCCAGATGTTGGTTTCACCAGTTTGCTTTGTGCTTATGTAGTAAGCTGTGGCAGAAAAAAGTGAAGCTACAAAACTGAGCACTATAAAAAATTGGCCGATGCGACCAGGCCAGATGTGCTCATTCAGGTATTCTATTTCTTGCATGTAGTTGCGGAGTGTGAGTTGCTAATCGGTATGGCAACTGTAAGATGATGGAACAAATAAAAATTCGAGGTGCAATGTGCGTGACAAGTGGTCTTGCAAGGTGCACAAATAGACTGTTCGATTAGTTCGGCTTCACTCTTTATTGCCAGAGGCCAATACGTGTTGCGATTCGTTGTACTTGCTTGGGCACTTCAGCTGCAAGTCGTGAGCGTGAAATGAACCATCATCGGTATAGCTGCCGTGGAGGGTTACAGTTTCCGATTGGTCGAGGCCCATGGGCTTGCCTTTGCTGTAATGCAGGTGCACCTGCTCACTATTTCCCAGGTTATCTATCAGGTTGAATACAGTGAGGTTCGCATCTGTTTCTGCATCATACAGCAAGCCTTTTGTCTTGTCAAAAGTACCGGTGATTTTCACATCATTACCAGCCCTTGCTTTGGCTTCAGTGAAGTTGGAACTGGTAACGTTGCTTGTAAAAAAACTCACCATAATAGCGGCCACTGCTGCAGATACAATGATGATGAGTATGTGTGATTTTTTCATGTTTGAATTGTGATGTCAAATGAAACCTTGAATCATGAGCAGGCTTTCTGACTTACTTCAATTTTTCTTTTCTAATTTCTTCAACCTTTTGTCAAGATAAAAAACATAAGCAAGCAAACCGCCAACTACGAGGGCAGCTACGGCAAGCACAACGCGAATGCTGCCGTTGGCATGGAAACTTTCGTCCATTGCACTTTGTGCATGTATAGGTGTCGCACTTGCTGCAATGGCTACCGCTGCAAGCAGTTTAGTTATTTGCTTCATGTTCACTTTCGAGTTTAGATATTCTGAATTTGATTTGATAAATCCAATAGCCCAGCATAATGAAACCTGCGCAGGCTGTATAAAATACGGTGCGCAGTGAGTTGTCCAAATCATATTTGCTAAATGCCGGATTGCCGCTCTTACCCGGATGCAAGCCTTCGGCAAAGCGAGGCATCACCATTAGCAGCACCACCATCAGTGCAAAAGCAAACACACTGTATATGGCGGAAACTCTGGCCCTGATACCTTCATCAGGAACCGCCACGCGTAATATGAGATATGCAGCATAGATCAGGAATACTTTCAGTGCATTGTTCAACTGTGGGTCATCTACCCACCACGTGCCCCAGGTGAAACGCGCCCAAACGCTGCCCGTTACCAATCCCAATACGCAGAACAACATGCCCGAATGAGCCGCAGCAGCAGCTTTCAAATCAGCTATCAATACTTTGCTCCGAATCTCAGAAGCATCCATGATTTTCTTGCGTTGGGCTTTGCTGTCACCCGATGCCAGACTCTTGATACTGAAGAAAACGGAGATACCCATCAGTACAAACATGGTGAACCACATCGGTACATGCCATATCAGGTTGCGAATACTTTCTATGATGATGGGTTGATATGGAAAACCAAATGCGATGTGTTCATCTGAAACTACCTGAAAGTCGCAAGCGCCTTGTCTTGTGGTTGAGTCAATAGTGAAACCTTCACTGGTGGTGGGCGCTGTTACGTGCACCGTGCCATCTGTGAGGGTGTTGGTATAAAATGTAAACTCAGCACTTGCAATGGTGTCAGGTAAATGGACACTTGCTCTTAAGAAACTCTCCGAGGGTGTTGCCAATACTTGTGCACAGTAGTAAACATTTTTGCCGCCTGTACTGACCAATACTTGCAAATTACTTTTTTCTGAAATGAAGTGCGTGTTGTACCCAGTAAAGGTGAATTCATTATTGCCCGGATGCAGTGTGGTGGTTGCTACACTTGAGCCTCCGGGGATCATGGGATGCCACAATGAAAAAATGCATGAATAGAATAGGAGCAGAGCACAAAGAATTTTGAACCAAAGTTTCATCGGGTAGTTGTGTGGAGTATCACTTGCTGGTGAGACACGCGGCCAAAGGTATGTGATGCCTGTGCTGTGTGTAAACTGATGAAGTCAAATAGGAATAAAAAATCACTCTGCATATTCGTTCCACAAAAATCCTGAAACCACTTTGTGGGTCTTGGGTTTAATTCCAAAGTGAATTGACGTGATCAATAAAAAAACCGCCCCTGCTCTACGCAAGGGCGGTTTCAGCACTGCATTTATATGCAATGAATTATTGTTTCAATTCTTCTGTCATTTTTTTCACCCCTTCCATATTGCCAACGCGCAGGTAGGCTTCTTTCAAACTGCTCAGCATCATTTTGTCTTTTGCATTCACCGCATAAGCGCGTTCAAAGAATTCCACTGACTTTTGGTATTGTACCATGGCTTTGGCCTGGCAGTCGTTGAAGGCTGCCTTGTTGCTTGCGCCTGTAGGTATCTTGTTGCATTCTTCGCTGATGATGGTGTTGCCATTGTTGTAGCTATGCGCTCCCATGTCGAACAGGCATTCGAAATAGTTGGGGTTGATAGCAAGTGCCTTGGCGTAGGCCGCTTCAGACTCAGGCATTTTGCCCAGCTTGTCGTAGGTGTTGCCCAATATGAACCAAAGCACATCACTGCCTGGATTTTTTTCAGTAAGTGTTACTAATAGTTTTTCTGCTTCTGCAAATTGTTCTGCACCGAGGTACAAACTCACTTGCTCGCGTATCAGCTTTTCGTTATCAGGAAATTTTACTATGGCTTCTGCAAGTACTGCATTCGCTTCATCTGTTCTGTCCATGCTGCGCAGCAGACTTGCCATATCGCCATATACTTCTGCCATCATGTATTTCAATGCTATGCACTTTTGGTATCCGCTCAGTGCAGTCTCCTTATTTCCACAGTTGTCATAAGCATTGGCTGCGTTGTAAATGGCCACACTGTCAGTGATGTTGAATTTGGCACTGATAGCTGACACTTGCTCGAAGTTGAGCGCTGCCTGGCAATAGTCTTTAACGCTGTACTGTGTTGCTGCATTTTTGAGCATCAGTGTTTGCAGTGCGCCCAGTCCAGACTTGCTGTCTTCTGCATAGCTGCTGGTTGGCTCTACTTCCAATGCTTTCAGGTAACTCTCCATGGCTAATTGTGTAGCATTGGGAAACTGTGCTGCCCATTGGCTGCCATTGGCTATGTTGAAGTAAATGTTGCCGCGGTAGCGCCAGGTTTTTTCTTTACCTGCATCCTTCGGATTCTTGATGGCTTCTTCTATGTAACCTACGGCCTCGTCATAGCGGCCCGATTTGTTGGCGTTGAAAGCGCTGGTTACATTTTGTGCGAATGATGATGATACAAGTGCAAGCGCGAATAAGAATGAACTTATTTTTTTCATGTATGTGTTTGTTGTGATTGAACTTTTTGTACAGTTGAATATGCCTGTATGTTATACTTTTTTTTGGCGCGTGCCCCGTTTCCGAAGATTGTGCCAAGTTATCAAGGTGGCAGAAGCCAATATGCTTTAGCAATTGTTATTCACTCTCCGGATTTGTTTTTTTGTCATTGTCGGCATCGGTATTTCCTGAATCGTCCGAATGGTCATGCGTGCCTTCATTCATTTCTTCCGGGCCATCCATTGTTTTCTCTTCTTCTTCTTCTTTCATCACGCTGCATACTGCGGCTATCTCATCGTTGCCTCGCAGGTTGATAAGTTTTACACCTTGTGTAGCACGACCCACCACACGCAATTCGTCCACACGCAGGCGTATCATGATGCCACTCTTGTTTATTATCATGAAGTCGTGGTCGTTGTCCACAGACAATATGCTTATCAGATCACCTGTTTTTTCAGTGATGTTGATTGTCTTCACGCCTTTGCCTCCACGGTTGGTGATGCGGTAGTCTTCAAGCGATGAACGTTTACCCATGCCTTTTTCGCTCACCACAAGTATGTCGCTGTTGGGGTCATTCACGCATACCATGCCTATCACTTCGTTTTTGCCTGTACCAAGACTTACAGCACGCACGCCTTGTGCTGTACGGCCCACTGCACGAACCTTTGATTCGTTGAAGCGGATGGCTTTGCCCTCGCGGGTACCCATGATTATTTCGCTGCTGCCGTTGGTAAGCTTGGCTTCCAACAACTCATCGCCATCTACTATGGTGATGGCATTTATGCCATTGGCTCGTGGACGGCTGTATGCATCGAGTTTGGTTTTCTTAATGAGTCCCTTTTTGGTGCAGAGTATTACAAAGTCATCTTTGGTATTCTCAGGATTGAGCAGGTCTTTGGTAGGGATATAGGCCATCACCTTATCATCTTGTTCTATCTGAAGCAGGTTTTGGATTGCACGGCCCTTGCTGGTGCGGTTGCCCTCAGGCACTTCGAAGGCACGCATCCAGAAACAGCGTCCTTTCTTAGTGAATATGAGCAACCAGTCGTGGTTGGTGGCAGTGAAGATGTGTTCCACAAAATCTTCTTGACGTGCCACGGTGCCTTTTGCGCCCACTCCGCCACGGCTTTGTGAGCGGTACTCCACCAAGTTGGTGCGTTTGATATAGCCAGCATGGGTGATGGTGATCACCACTTTGTCGTCAGGTATCATGTCCTCCATGCTGAGGTCGGAACTGCTGAATTCAATCTGTGAGCGTCTGTCGTCACCGTACTTGTCTATGAGGTGGCGCAGTTCGTCTTTTATGATACCCATGCGAATAGGTTCGCTGCCCAGTATCTCATTGAAGCGGGCTATCATTTGCATCAACTCGTCAAATTCTGCTTTTATCTTGTCTCGTTCCAATCCCGTGAGGCGCTGCAGGCGCATGTCCAATATGGCGCGTGCCTGCACTTCGCTCAGCGAGAATTTAGCTATCAATCCTTCGCGGGCTTCATCTGGAGTTTGTGAGCCGCGTATGAGTGCTATTACTTGATCAAGATGATCGAGTGCTATAAGTAAACCTTCGAGTATGTGTGCGCGCTCCTGTGCTTTGCGCAGTTCAAATTGTGTTCTGCGTGTTACCACCTCATGGCGGTGATTCACATAGTGCACTATCATATCCTTAAGGTTCAGCACCTCAGGGCGGCCATGTACCAGTGCAGTATTGTTGATGCTAAATGAGGTCTGAAGTGCTGAGTGCTTAAAGAGGTTGTTAAGCACTACGTTAGGAATTGCATCCTTCTTCAGCTCATATACCACACGCACGCCAAGGCGTGAGCTTTCATCGCGTATATCAAATATGCCATCGAGTTTCTCTTCTTTTATCATCTGATCCTGGCGGATCTGCATTTCAGCTTTGTTGACCTGATACGGAACTTCGGTAACGATGATGGCTTCGCGGCCATTTACTTCCTCGAAATGTGTTTTGGCGCGCATCACTACGCGGCCACGGCCTGTTTCGTAGGCACTCTTTACGCCTTCTATGCCATAGATGAGGCCACCGGTTGGGAAATCTGGTGCTTTGATGAATTTCATCAACTCATCTATTGCGATGTCGCGGTTGTCTATGTATGCTATGATGCCTTGGCAGACTTCGGTAAGGTTGTGCGGTGGCATGTTGGTAGCCATGCCTACTGCTATGCCGCTCACACCATTCAGCAAGAGGTTGGGCACCTTGGCGGGCATCACCTTAGGTTCTTCCAGCGAGTCATCGAAGTTGGGCTGAAAGTCAACGGTTTCTTTGTCTAAGTCTTCGAGTAGTTCTTCGGCTATTTTGCGAAGGCGCGCTTCGGTATAGCGCATGGCTGCAGGCGGGTCGCCATCCATGCTGCCGTAGTTGCCTTGGCCATCTACCAATGGATAGCGAAGGCTCCAGTCTTGTGCCATACGTACCATTGTGTCATATACAGAGCTATCGCCATGGGGGTGGTATTTACCCATTACCTCACCGACTATACGTGCGCTCTTCTTGTATGGACGGTTGCTTAGTACGCCCAGTTCGAGCATTCCATAAAGCACTCTGCGGTGCACGGGTTTCATTCCATCACGCACATCGGGGAGGGCGCGGCTTACGATTACCGACATCGAGTAATCGATGTAGGCTGTTTTCATCTCGTTCTCGATGTTGATCGGAATAATTTTTTCTCCTTCGGCCATTGCAATAATTTCAAATTTCAGATTTCAAATTTCAATTTTCCTTTATGGATTGAGTTGAGTTTGAAGCCTGTTGTGTGTAGTGATTTTATATTTTGATTGATGTCTTTGCATTTTTCGCAAAGGCCCGCGAATGTAAGTGAGCTGTAGTGCTGTCTGTGTAGTTTTTTTTCCGTTTTTATTGACAGGATCAAAGGCTTGGAAATGCACACAATTGTGCAGAACAAGGATGAGAAAGATTGAATGGATGCAAAAGGATTTGACCTGTGATGAAATTGATAATAAGCAGTATCAAATGAGATTGCCTCACTCATCGAAAACTTATTGATTGTGGTATCGATTTCATTCTGAAGTATCAGAATTTTGGGGTATTCAACATTGATCAGTTTTGTTCCATCTTTCAGCAAGCCACTGGCGTATGGCTGCTTCGCGGTCATTGTTGCCGGGTTCATAGAGTGTGGTGCCCGATATTTTTTCAGGTAAAAATTCCTGATTTACAAAATTGCCCTCGTAGCTGTGTGCGTATTTGTAATTGTCGCCATAACCGAGGTCTTTCATCAGCTTTGTAGGTGCGTTGCGCAGGTGCAGTGGCACTGGCAGGTCGCCTGTATCGCCCACCAGTGCCTGGGCTTTGTCTATGGCTGCGCAGGCGCTGTTGCTTTTGGCTGATGTGGCTAAGTAGATGGCACAATGGCTGAGTATGATGCGGCTTTCGGGCCAGCCTACTTTTTCTACCGCGCTGAATGTGGCTTGTGCTATGAGCAGCGCGTTGGGGTTGGCCATTCCAATGTCTTCAGAGGCGAGAATGAGCATTCTGCGTGCTATGAATTTTGGGTCTTCGCCACCCTCTACCATGCGTGCGAGGTAATAGACAGCCGCATCGGGATGGCTGCCACGCATGCTCTTGATGAATGCGGAAATGATGTCGTAGTGCATCTCTCCACTCCTGTCATAAAGGGCCATGTTCTGCTGCACTATGTCTGACACTTTTTGGTTGGTGATGTGCATGTCGGTATCGGGCAATGCGTTGCACACCAACTCAAGCACGTTGAGCAGTTTTCGCGCATCGCCTCCGCTGAGGCGCAGCAAGGCTTCGTGCTCTTCCACTTTCACGTTTAGCTTTTTCAAGACTTCATCCTGGCTCAGTGCGGTGTCAATGAGTTGGAGCAGGTCTTCCTTCTCCAGCGGCTTCATTACATATACCTGGCAGCGCGAGAGCAATGCACTGTTTACTTCGAATGACGGATTTTCGGTAGTAGCACCAATGAGGGTGATGATGCCGCGCTCCACTGCACCAAGCAATGAGTCTTGCTGGCTTTTGCTGAACCGATGTATTTCATCAATGAATAGGATGGTGCTGTTGGTGAACATGCCACCGCTTTTTACCTGATCTATTACTTCCCGGATGTCTTTGACTCCGCTGTTGATGGCACTGAGCGCATGGAAGGGGCGCTTGAGTGTTTTACTGATGATGAATGCGAGCGTGGTTTTGCCCACTCCCGGTGGCCCCCAGAAAATCATGCTGGGTATGCGACCGCTCTCGATGCTTTTGCGAAGCACCGCACCTGCACCTACAAGGTGTTGCTGCCCCAGGTATTCATTGAGGGCAGTGGGGCGTAGGCGTTCGGCAAGGGGGGTGGACATGTTGCAATTATAGAATGTGTCAATTTGAAAATTTGACAATTATTCAGTGCTTTACTCAAAATATTCTGTGTTGCCTTACCCTGATCTGCGTTTTAAGCAAAGGGGCCTTGATCAACTGATGGCTATATCAATACAACCACACCACCACAGGTACACACACCACCATCACCACCATGAGGCCTTTGGCCATGTTGTACCACTCTTTTTTTATCAGAAAAAAGAATAGCACCACGTTGAGCAAGATGCTGAGGCTCACGATGCGGCTTTGTAAATCGGAGATGCCGAGGAATGCTTTGTGGATGTAGTCGGCAAACGTGACGTCTTCGTAAGCGCAAAAGAGCAGACCGAATAGCACGAAGCCGAGAATAGCTCCCAGCAGGCCTGCGATAATTCCGATGGGTACTTTGTCGAGGGTTTGTTTGTTCATGAGAGGTTGGAAGACCACTTAGGGCAGGCGGATAAAATGGAATTACAAAGATTTAGTAATGAATTGGTACAAACTTATTTTTTAATTCTTGATGAAGCACTTTCTTCATAAGTCCCATTCCTTCAGAGCATCGATGGCTTGGTATGCCGTGAGGTCGTAGTGAACGGGCACGATGGAAATGTATTGTTGCTTGAGGGCAGCTTCATCGGTTTCGGGGCGGTGGTCGTCATTTTTAAATTCGCCTGTCAGCCAGTAATAGTCTTTGCCTGATGGGTCTTTGCGCACATCGAAATCGTCTTCCCAATAGGCGCGGGCCTGGCTGCAGATGCGTATGCCTTTTATTTCTTCGGGTGTGCCTTTGGGTATGTTCACATTGAGGCAGGTGCCAGCGGGTATGCCGTGGTGCAATGCTTTGGCTACAATGGTGTTGGCAGCCGCAGCCGATGCACGGAAGTCAATGTCATCGCCATGCTGGCAAAGTGAGAAGCCGATGGATGGAATGCTCTCTACTGCGCCTTCCATGGCAGCGCTCATGGTGCCGCTGTAAATGACGTTGATGCTGCTGTTGCTGCCGTGGTTGATGCCGCTGACTACGAGGTCTGGCTTGCGCGGCAAGGCGCGGTAGATGGCCAGCTTCACACAGTCCACAGGTGTGCCGCTGCATGAGTAGGCTGCACTTACGGCCACGGGGTAGTTTACCTTATCCAAGCGCAACAAATTGTTGATGGTGACGGCATGGCCCATACCACTCTGGGGTTTGTCGGGCGCTACCACCACTACATTGCCAAAGGACAGCATGGCCTGGGCGAGTGCGATGATGCCTTTGGCATAGATGCCATCATCATTGGTGACGAGGATGAGGGAGCGTGTTGAATTGGTCAATTTGAGAATTTGAAAATTTGAAAATGATTGTCTCAGATAGGCAGTGGTTGGTTGACGGGTTTGCAATTTGCAAATTCACAATTTGCAAACTGCAAACTTGTGGCATTAAATAATCTCCACCTGCCTTGCCACTTTCTGCAATATTTCAAACACGGTTTCGGCCATTACGTTTTCGCTGTCAAGTGTTGGATTTATCTCGGTGAATTCGAGGCAGCATGTGCGTTCGTTTTGGAGGAGTTCGAGAATGAGGTCGGCTGCTTCGCGCTCGTTGATGCCACCTTTGACCGGTGTGCCGGTGCCACGGCTGATGGCCGGGTCCAGACTATCCACATCGAAGCTGATGTATATCTTGTCGCAAGGGCTGAGGTATTTGAGCAACTCGCGGCTGAGTTTGGTAACACCAGTTTTGCGCAGCTCGTTGGTGGTAACGATTTTGACTTTGTTTTTTTTGATGAGAGCCGCTTCTTCCTGCTCGAAGTCGCGCAGGGTGACGTAGATGAGGTCGCGGTATTCTATTTTGGGTGAAATGTCGCCAACGTTCTTCAACAATTCCCATAGTTCTATGGTTTCGTAGTCGAGGTCGTTTACTTTTTCTTCGATGTTGTCCTCGTTGAGTGCGGTAGCCACGGGCATGCCGTGCATGTTGCCGCTGGGGCTGGTATAGGGCGAGTGCAGGTCGGCATGCGCATCTATCCAGATAACACCGAGGCGGCTTTCAGGATAGGCCATCTTGATGCCAGCAATGGTGCCACCTGCACTGCTGTGGTCGCCACTTATTACTATGGGGAACTTGCCATCGCGCAGGGTGTCGCGCATGGCTGCACCTATTCGCTCATACATCTTCAGCACGCTGCGGATGTTGCGCGCGTAGCGGCTGCCGGGGTTGTTGTAGAGGGCCTGGTTGTCGTTAGGAATTACAGTGCTTTTGTACTTCTTGAAAAACTGTGAGCGGAAGTCGAGCGCTGCAATCTTGACGGCCTCAATACCGAGGCTGGCACCTCGCGTACCTGCGCCTACTTCGCTGGCCACTTCTATCAGGCGTATGCTTTTGTCTTTCTTGTTGGTCATGCAGGGGCGAAGATAGAAGGCCCCATACATTCACCTCGCAGTGTACAACAAATCGAGCACATCCTTTACCTGCGCGGCATTGGCGGTGTTGGCTAGGCGGTAGGTATTGCTGCCCTGAATGGTGGATATGGTGACTACTTCGTTTGTTGTAGAAGGTGTCCATGTATAGGCAGGGGTTCCACTGTTTAGCACAGGTGCGGTATTGTCAGACAGAGTCAAATTGTTGAAAGTGTTCTGCGGCAGGTCAGCACTCTTCACTTTGTAGCTATCGGCATCACGATCCAGTGCTTCCGGTTTTTTAAATGCCGTGGCTTTGTCTTCGGCTATTTTGTTTTGAACGTCTTCAATTAATGCCTTTTCGTTTTCTTCTTCCTCCATAGTAGTCATGTCCAAAGTAACATCATCGGCTGATACTTTGGTGTCTTTCGATACAAGTGTAGAAGCACCATCGTTATCGGCTTTTTCCATTGCAGGTGCTTCATCTGTAGCAACTGGTGCTACGAATTTGATTTGCTCTACAACAGGCGGTGGTACGCTTTCATCAGTTGCCTCTTCCAAATTTGATTCTACAAAAACCTCTACAGGCTTTGGTGCAGGCGGAAATACTCCGGGCTGGTTATTTTCTGCATAAGCGGGTTTTTGCTGCATTTGTTTTTCGGTGTCTGTCGGTACTTCATTTTTTTCTGTAGTCTGTGTGCTTGCTATGTCATTCCCAATGTTGTCTTTCTTACTCATAGTCCAGATGCCAACACCCACACCGCACAACAACAGTAGTGATGCAAACGCATAGCGCACTGCGGGCCTGCGGTACCACACTATTTCGGGCAGCTGTGGCATGGCAAAAAGCGAATTGAGCCATACGGTAAAGCCGCCTTTTTCTTCAGTGGCAAACTCGCGCAAGAGGTTGTGTTTTATTACCGGATCGGGCTCCAGCCATTGGTCGTGCTGGCGCAGGTCGTGCATCAGGCCAAGGGTTTGGCGCAGGCTTTCGTATTCATCCTGGCCTTCTACATGGCGCAGTACAAATTCTTTTTCTTCAGGATACAATTCGCTGAACTGTTTGTGGCGCAACAGCGATTCTATGTCTTCGGGATCATATTTCATGGTGGTGTTCATTTTTTTTGCTATTGGCCTTTAGCTGTTGGCTATTGGCATTTGGAATGTTCGTATTGCTAATTATCTCGTTGTCTCATCGGCTAATTGTCTAAACTCCTTCAAAAACCTTGAGTTTACCGTTCAATTCTTTCAACGTATAGAACAAGCGGCTCTTTACCGTGCCTTCGCTGCACTGCATGGCTTCGCTTATTTCTATGATGCTCATCTCGTGGTTGAATCGTAGTTCGAATGTGGTGCGTTTTACTGCGTCTAATTTGTCTAATTCTTCTTTCAGTCGTTCCATAAAGTGTGCACGGTCCATTCCTTTTTGCGCATCTATGCCAGCGGTGAAGTGGTTATCACGCTTCAATTCATCATGGGCTGTTCTGCGCACTTCATGTTTTGCATATTCATTCTTGCACATGTTGTTGGCTATGCTGTAAAACCAGGTCTTGAATGATTTGGTAGGGTCGTACAAGTGGTGCTTATTGAAGAGTTTTGCAAACAGCTCCTGGGTGAAGTCGCGACTCTTCTCACGGTCTTTCCACAACATGCGCAAAAAGAAGTTGAACATGAGGCGCGCGTATCTGTCATACATCACTTCAAAGGCCTTCTGGTCTTTGCCCGCTATCAGCTCCATCAGTTGTTCGTCTGTGTGCCGCTCGTATGGGTGTTTGAACAATGCCATACTTGCTATCAGTCGAGTTTGGTTTTTAGTTGTTCGCTCAGTCCTTGTACTGTGGCGCATTGGGTGGCGAGGTTCTTCAGTGCATCTGCATTTGTAGTATCGCCAATGGTGGTGTAGTAGTCTCGCAGTTGCAACAGTGGCACGAGGTAGTTGCGGTTTATTTCATCGCTGCCAGCGAGGTAGTTTTTTTGAAAAAGATTCTCCCAGTTGTAGCGCAGCGATTCCAGATTTTGCAACTCTGCTTTACTGAATTTCATAGCAAGTCCTGTGCAGTAAAGATTGCGTGCTTCTTTCTTCAGCACATCGGGCGGTAGTGTGAGAGCCAGATAGATGTTGCTACTTTTATTTTCAGCCAAAATCGCAGTGAGCGAGTTATATGCATCGCCAACTTTGTTCTTAGCTGCTTTTACACCGGTGAGTGTGGTAATGCTTTCCACATATTTCTTGCTGCCATACCAGTCTAAGCAGATGATGCGTACATCGGTTCGCACACCAAATACTTGTTGCAAGATGACGATAGGGTAGGTGTCCACGTTGCCGTTTGTAACGAGTATTCCGTTTTGCTCCACACTATTGAGCACATTGCGGTTGTATTCCATTTGTGCTGCGTTGTAAATGGATGCATTGTTCAGTTGTGTGCTCCACTTTTTTACATCAGCATTGTTGCCTTCTATGGTGCTTTTGCACACCATGTCGTCCCACAGTTCAATGTCGTCAGGCCTTAGGGTGTTGGCCCGCTTGAGGTATTCAAAACTTTCATCACTCCGGTTGGCATGGAGATATGAACTGTAGTTGTATGCGAAGCTGTTGGGCACCGCATTGTTCATGCGGGCAAGTATGTCATTCAACTCAGTTTGAGTATTTGTATTGATGCTGCGCGAGTGGTCGGTATAGCTGGAGTATCGCGTGGCTTTGTACAGGTTGAGCCACGCATCTTCATTTTGCAAATTGGTATTGACAACTTGCTGCCAGTATGCTGCTTCGCTGGTGTATGCCGGTTCTGATGCAGTAGTTTCTATGGCTTCTACTTTGCGCTGAACATCTTGACTTTGTGCTTGCACGAGTGCGGCCAGCAGCCCAAACAATAAGAGGATGAAAAGCTTTTGATTCATGATTTATACAATGCAACAAATGAAATGCATTGTGCTGCTTGTTACATACATCTGTCGCGGAGGTTCATATGTGTATCAGAAATTTTTTTGGTACTATAACTCAGAGATTATTGCTTGGACACTACGGTCAAAAAAAAAGAGGAATACTTTTGTGTATTCCTCTTATCAATTCTATGAGATAAATAAACTATTTCCTGAGAATTGTGATGGTGCCTTCATGCTCATACACCTTGTTGTCGAAGCCTTTTGCTTTGAGTACATAATAGTATGTGCCTTCACTTAAGTTACCCGGTGCCCAGAATCCATCGGGCTTGTTGATCGTGCCAACCTCTGCTCCCCATCGGTTGAAGATGTGCATCTCCAGCGTCTCCATGTTGCGTGCATCTATTGTGTAATTGTCATTCAACCCATCGCTGTTGGGTGTTATCACATTAGGCACTTTAGCCAGGCGTGAATCTTCGTATGCAAAAATTTCCTGACTGCTGGTGAATTCACAACCATTCACCGTGATGGTGAGTGTGACCGTATAGTAATCCATGATGTCATACTCCGCAGTGGGGTCTGGGTCGTTGGCATCGAGGGTGGCGCCTGTTCCATTGCCAAAGTTCCATACATATTCTGAAGCAGTACCATTGGGCGTGAAAGTGACAAACAGTGGCACTATGCCTTCGTTGTCCGAAGGATTGCCCTGATTATCGGTAACAGTGAAACTTGGGTCGCCTTCTATCACTGTCACTGTTACATCGTCCGTATCGGTGCAATCAAATTGATCCGTAACGGTTACTGTGTAAGTAGTGGTGGTGTTCGGACTTGCAAATGGATTGGCAATGTCGTTATCACTTAGCGAACCTGCGGGTGTCCAGCTATACTCCAGGCCTGCGGGTGTTGCAACAAGCTGCACATCTTCACCTTGACAGATAGAAGGTACGTTGGCAATGTTAGCTATGGGCAAAGGATGCACGGTGATAGTGATGTTGTCAGTAGCTGAGCACAATGCAGGTGCGGCAGATGTTCCAGTCACAGTTATGACAGTGGTAGTAGCAGGTGTTGCACTAACATTTGCTCCGGTTGTGGGGCTTGTGCCACCTGCCCAGCTGTAGGTTGATGCACCACTTGCCTGCAAGCTCACTGTCTCACCTGCGCAGATGGAGGCAGATGCGGGTGTGAGGTTGACTGCGGGCGTAGGATTAACCGTGATGTCAAATGAGTCTGTGCCTGCGCAAGCACCTGCAGTGGTATAGGTGATTGTAAAAGTGCCATCGTTACTTGGTGTAAACTGTCCATTGACATTGATGATATTGGCAGGACTCCATGTGCCACCCATTATGTCTGTGGTGTATGTAACAGTTGGGCTTCCTTCACACATTGAGGCTGTTCCACTAATGGTTGGATCTTCTGCATCTGTTACTTCAATGTCAATACTTGTAGAGCTTGGACATTGGCCTGGTGATACATAGTTAACGGTGGCGAGTCCGTCAACTACTTGCCCTGCATCGAACGTGCCTGCTGTGGTATTAGTAATGCCTTCGCCATTCCAAGTACCTCCTGCCGGATTGGCCGTCAGATTGAAGGGATTGGCTAGTTCACAGATTTGTCCTGGGTTGGTGATGGTGGCTTGTTCAAAGTCATTCACATCAATGATAATAACATCTATTGCCGTACAAGGGTCGCTGATGGTGTAGGTGACTTGCACATTGGCATCGCCCTGGCCATTGGGTTGAAAGATGCCGTTCAATGTGTCGATTATACCACCGCCACTCCACACACCTCCGGCTGGTGTGGCCTCTAAGTATATCACCCCACCATTTTCGCAGATGGCATCTACCTCGCTGGTGATCTCAGGCTCCACTTCTGCTTCAAATTCGAAAGTCTCAGTATCGTTGATGTCACCACCGCAAAGGGTGTAGTAAGCTGAGCCACTAACGGTGAGTGTAAAGTCGGTATCAACCAAAGGCACATTCATGTTGATGCTCAAATCTGTGGTAGCACCGGGTATTGCGAAAATCGGATTTGCCAGCCATTGAAAAGACTGGTCGAATGGGGCTACAATTGGCGGGGATTCATCGAATATAACGCAATTAACTACGAAGAGACAAAAACCATCATCCAACGGGTCGTTCCAATTTGAGGGAGTTGTTATTTGCACAGTATTGCCAGATTCTACAAAAGTGATGGAGACATCCGTTACTGCACTAAAGTCTCCGAACGCACAATCTACCACTAAATAACACCATCCGGGGGCAGAAGCATCACATCCATAAAGCGGAGACCAATCGATGGGAACATTTGATCCAGAAATACCATCAGGTTGAGGATTTACTACCGAAAATGAAGAATAAGTGCCCGTTAATGGAGTGGGGGCAGTGCACATTGTAAAATTGTCAGCAGGTTCAGTGGTAAAACAGAAATTTGTAAAATTATTGCCGTTGTTACAAGCTGTAAATTCCGGTGGAAATAGTGCAACCGAGGCATCTTCTCCACAAGGACCATTCAAATAAAATCCTAAATCCGAAACGTAACTAGTTGTTCCAGTAAAACAAACGGTAATCTCAGTGCTAGGAGTGATGATAAGTCCATCAGGCGGTGGATTGTAAACTGGAGTGGCTGTGCCCCAGTCAATGTTTCCAATCAAATCCAAGTCAGTACAACCCGGTGGTATATCTGATACATCTACGCTAACGGGTTCGCTCACTTCTGATATCCAGGCTATGTACTGGCCCACATTCACATCGTTGGCATCGTAAATAATAAGTCTGTAGCCATTACCAACTAAACCTGACTGGGTGCTGCTAATTACATCAATATCACTGGTAAGCCCTTGCCAAGTATTTCCAGTGGCATAGAACTCCGACCACACAAAGGTCCATGGGCCTGTGCCACTTTCGGGTAAGGCAGTGAGTGTACTTGTGCCACCTCCGCAAATGAAATAAACCGTGTCTTGGTCTGATAGGCCAACGTAATTTGTTTCTTCTTTGGCTAAGTAGGAGGTGCACCATAGCTGTGCATTTGCAGCTTCTGCCATCGTGATCAAAACAAACATGGCAGCAA
>JBJXFP010000032.1:0-5667 GCA_046155615.1 Flavobacteriales bacterium
GCACTGATTGTTGTTTTCAAACGCCCATACGAATTGAATACCGATGGAAGTAAACATCAGAATTATTATGTGAACGAAAGTGTAGGCATTGCATGCGGAATTTTGATTGCCGCCATTCACAATGCGGGCCTGGTCACACTCACACATACTCCAAGTCCTATGAATTTTCTGGAAAAAATTCTTGAACGTCCATCCAACGAAAGAGCATTTCTGTTGATTCCTATTGGATATCCATCAATGGATGCAATGGTTCCGGATATTCATCGCAAAGCATTAGATGAGATTTGCGTGAGGTATTAGCAAAACAAGACATTAACACCTGTCGGTTGCTTGCCGTCTTAAACCCAATGCCCGCGCTTGCTGGAAGCGCAAACTTGTCCAGACATCATCGATGCTGATATCACATCACCAAGTTGTAACTCATGCATCCTTTCTTTGTGACACGATTTGATTCTGTGGCAGCAACTCATTTTGACATATTAGAAAACCATCTGCTGAAGGATGGCTCATTTGATAAGAATGACTTTGATTCACTTTGTGATATTTTCAGTCCTGCACCACTTCGCAGGAAGGAGTATTTCAATTCGCCACAACAAATGGAATCACTGTTTTCGATATTGGTTCAAGCAGAAAGTAATATCCGCTTTCAAGTGTTGATGTATTTATGAAACCCGCTTCAGAAAAGATTTCCATTTGAATCAACCCAACAGCATTCAGAACACTGAGCGAAACATTTTTGCCAAAAGGATGGCGCAAAAAACCAGAACAAGGATTTGGAAATACTTCAAATGAAGCGATACCCAAATCAATGACCCCCGTGCTTTCAGAGCTTCCGTAAAACACCTGAACTACTTGTTCATTCTCATTATTCAGGTTGGTGAACGCAACTGTGCCATTGCCGCTTGCTGGGAGTTCATCTGTATAGAAATAAAATGTAAACAACAGTGAATCCCCCTCCTCAAGCAACACATCGGTATATGAAGTTTGGGGTGGCAGGCAAATGTCAGTACACAAACTTGTGCTCCATGCAGCAGGAATATCAGTTGCAATTCGTTCAACACCAATCAGCACATCTTCCGAAGAATAATTGAACAGCATGGCATGGGCGTATAGAGTTTCACCTGGTGAACCAGACACTGAACTATCGGCCTCCACCGAAACTGAAAAACTTCCTTCGGCAGTATTCCCACAATCTGGTTCATTGGGCAGCGAAATCAGATCCTGCAAATCGCAGAAAATGCTGTCTGGATATTTATGAAACCATGGATGTTTTGCAATCACCACTCCATCCGTACCGATGAGGTAACCGATGTTTGGTGCAGGCCCAAAGTGTTCAAGCCACTCGTTGCATGTTCCGTCAATGAAAATGGGGAAGGCAATGTTTTCAGCAGCAAGCATATTCTCCAGCACAATTCGCCTTTCTGCGTATGTGGTGGGTTGTGCATACAAAATTTCCTCTTCAATGTTGGCTGCACCAGTGTTGACATAACCAAAGTAGGGCGACACATCTGTGGGGTGCGCTTCAACAGTGTAAATAACAGCCACGGTAAGTTGATCTCCCAGGATGTCGTGAATCGCATTGAGCACATTGATTTTTCCACGAAAAACCGGGCAGGTATAACTGGACGAAACCAACAATACAGGTTTGCCTTCGGCTAAAGATTCACTCAGTGTGAAAGCGTTCCCTTCCAGATCATACAAAGTAAAATCATTCACCAATGAGCCTTGAGGATAACCGATGGATTCATCTATTTCCTGTACGTAGTAATCGCCCGGCTGACACAGTAAATCTTCAGGCTGCGGTTCCTGATTTAAACCAATATGTTCGAGCAACTGGGCATATCCGAACAGTGGAATGAAAAGCACACTAAATAAAGTCAATCGCATTGTAATAAAGTTTGTCATTTGATGCTTCCTAATAGAAAGGGTTTAATGAAGTATGTACAATTTTGATAGTCTGACGATTTTCATTTTGTGTTATGTGCAGCCGTGAGTTTCGGCTGTTCTTTCCGAAAGAAAGTATTCGGTAACAAATTACAATGCATTGATGAAATCCACTTCCTGCCTCGCTTAACGCGAAAGTGATAAATGAGAGCGAACATTGGAATAGATTTGAACCGCGAACACACCAAAATTCAAATATGAGTTTGAGTCTTTCGCTCAGATTAACTCCGCAATGATTGAATCAGAATCTCTAAATATTCTCCGGCTGCATTTGTTGAGAGACATCCCGGTTCCTCCTGCCGAGTTCGACTCCTTCGCCACCATTTTCAAATTGCAAAGCCTGAAGAAGAAACAATTCTTCCTTCACCAAAACGACTTGTAAGTGGAATTCGCCTTTGTTTCCGCTGGCTGTCTTCGTGCATTCAACACGGAAAAGAATGGTGATGAATACACACTCTATTTTGCTTTTGCGGAATGGTGGATTGGCGACAAGACAAGTTTTTACAGCAATACTCCCGCACGATTCAGCACGCAGGCTATAGAGGATTCCACATTGCTTGTAGCGCGAAAAGAAAAATGGGAATGGGCGTTGGCCAATGTTCCCTTTTTCGAAAAATGGTACCGCGACAAAACACGCAAGTCGTATGAGGCAACGCAACAAAGACTGATGGATGCACATGCTGAAACCGCTGAGGAAAAGTACATCAAACTTCTGGAGGAAGCTCCTGAAATTGTGCAACGTATTCCACAACACTACATCGCGTCATACCTTGGCATTAAACCGCAATCGCTCAGCCGCATTCGCAAAAATCTTTTCCAGCCGGGGAAGAATTCTTGACACCACATTTCGCCTGTCAGCGATTTTACTCATTCTCAAATTAGTTAACCGATGTGCATGACTTGGGGTATTTGAAAAACGGTTGTTTGCTGCGTTCAAATCAATCAACAAAAAAAATCAAAACGCAATGCAAACAACAAATCAGAAAGCCACAGTGGTGGCCGCAGCAGAGGGAAGGCAGTTCAACGTGCTTGGACATGCAATCACGCTCAAACTTTCGCGCACGGAAACCAATGGCAACTACTACGTATTCGAAGTGATAACACCTCCAGGGCATGGCATACCTCCACATGTGCATGACCGCGAGGATGAAATCATCCATGTGATCGAAGGCGAATTCCTGATCACACTTGGCGACAAACAATTCACCGCCAATGCGGGTTCTGAAATTTTCTTTCCAAGGCACACACCGCATGCCTTCCAGAATGTGGGGAGCGGTGCTGGAAAAACTGATTGGGTGGTGGCGCCTGGCGGAAATTTCGAAGATTTTTTCGACAAGCTCGCTTCGCTGCCTGCCGGACCGCCTGACATGCAAAGAGTCGCGGAAATTTTTGCGCAGCATGGAATGGAAATTCTTATGCAACCCGCATAGGTTTTCATGTGATTTCGATTTGAGAAAGCGCCTGTTATCCACAGGCGTTTTCTTTGACAAAATGTTTTATTTGCCCGAAGGGCCTTCAGTTATGAAGCCATGATGTGTTGGCGGGCTTCAGGACGTGGGGAGCAAAAAATATTTTCATCCTCATGTCCAAATCCCGATTCCTAGTTCGTCATTGTCATGATTGAGGCAAAAAAACTCAAGCAACAAATCAAAAATTCATAATTCAATAAATCAAAAAGTATAATGACAAACAAGGAAATCGCGAAAGCATGGTTCGCAAACATTGACAAGAAGGATTTTTCCGCGGTGCGCAGCCTCATGCATGCTGACCACAAATTCCACAACCCTATGACTCCCGAAGCTGTCGGCCCCGATGAACACATCGGCATGATGACCATGATGACGGGCTCGTTCGAAGGCGAACACAAGGTGGAGCTTGTACTGGAAGATGCAACGCACGCTATAGTTCGTGGACGCTGGGTGGGTAAACACACAGGCGAGTTCAATGGAATTTCTGCTACTGGAAATGACGTGAACTTCACGTTCATTGACATCTTCGAAATTGTGGATGGCAAGGTGCGCAAAGAAGCATTTGAAATGAACGGCATGGCCATGATGGCGCAACTTGGGGCCGTTCCTGCACATGCATAACTGAAATAATCAGACGGAGGCACAACGCGTGGTAAAATTGCAATGAGAATTGCTCGCTTATTTACCCTTAGTGCCTCCGTTTGAAAAAAACAAAACCCATGTCCTATTCAATCAAACATCTTTTTCACATCAACGCAAAACGCAGCGATGTATTCAAAGCCATCAGCACCATCGAAGGATTGGCAAACTGGTGGACTGTGCAAACCACCGGCAGTAGCGCAGTTGGCGATGTCATCCAATTTCGTTTCGACTCGGCTGGCGGGCCGGATATGAAGGTAACTTCTGTGAAGGAAAACGAAAGTGCCACATGGGAGTGTATTGCAAGTCCGCACGGATGGACTGGGCATACATTCACCTTTGCCCTCGATGAAAACGATAGCAAAACACGCGTCCGTTTTTCTCATGACGGCTGGAAAGAGCAAGATGATTTTCACGCCATCTGCTGTTTCAGCTGGGGCCGATACATGGAGAGTCTTCGCCAACTTTGCCAAACAGGAAAGGGTGAATCTTTCGGAAGTCCCGGCTACCGCAAATAATTTGCAGACCTTTTTTTCAAATCAACAATTCAAAAAAATAAAACTCATGTCAAAATCAATTCAACATCTCATCAACCAATACAACCTCCAGACGAGGTTGTTCAATAACGCAACTGTGGGTATCAGCGATGAACAATCCGAGAAGAGGATGAGCGCAGATACCAATCCGATTGCGTGGCTCACGGGCCATACAGTTTCCACTCGCTTCATGCTTGCAGGCGCACTTGGCCTCCAGGAGTCCGAGCCGTTTCCTGATTTGTTTCAAAACGGAAAAGGCGCTGATGCAAACTCGAAGTATCCATCCATGAACGCATTGACCAAAGATTGGAATTCGATTTCCGAAAAAGTTGGCAAAGCGCTGAGTGCATTAAGCGAAGAAGCGATTGCCACCAAAATGCCAAGGCCGGTTCCAACTGGTGAAACACTGGGAGATTTCATTTCCTTCCTCATGCATCACGAGGCATATACCATCGGTCAGTTGGGAATCTACAGGAGGTTTCATGGACTGGAAGCAATGAAGTATGACTAATCGTTTCACGAACAAATCCAATCAATAAATAATCACAACCAACAAAAACAAAGTCACAATGAAAAAATTTATCGTAATCTATCACGCGCCCTTTTCGGCTGCTCAACAAATGGCAAGCGCCACCAAAGAAGAACAAGCAAAAGGCATGGAGGGCTGGATGAACTGGGCTCAGAAATGCGGCAACCAATTGGTTGACATGGGTGCGCCCCTCATGGGCGGACAGGCACTTGCAACGAACGGTGCAAGTAGCAACAGCAACAAAGACGTAACAGGGTATTCCGTATTGCAGGCAAATGACATGAAAGAAGCAATTTCTCTTCTTCAAGGACATCCTCACCTGGCCTACGGAGCTGCCTGCACTATCGAAGTACACGAGGCTATGCCCATTCCAGGAATGTAATATCAACTTTTAGTAAACTCAATAAGAATACAAAATGACAACACAAGAAAATTCAATCAACTGGTTTGAAATCTCGGTAACGGATATCAAACGCGCAAGGAAGTTTTACGAAACCATTTTCGGAATCGAAATGAACGAAATGGAAATGATGGGCATGACGATGGCCTT
>JBJXFP010000033.1:0-19737 GCA_046155615.1 Flavobacteriales bacterium
ATACCTGATGAATCTGATATAGAAAAGAGCAAAGAGAATCTGAATCAACCCATAACTCAAACAGGCAGCCTCAATACCTGCTATGTATTGATTTCTGATGATGGTCATCTGATTCATCAATTGAACATCGGCAACAAGGGTGATGATCAAGCTTATCACTTAGTGTCGGATGCGGAAGGCAATGCTTATGCCTCAGGCCTTTCATACAACAGCGAAAACAAATCTTCACAGGTATGGCTGACCAAACTGAATAACAAATGCAACGAAGAATGGACTGAGCACTTTGGCAACGCAGGTATCAACCTTGGAGGCAAGATGGACATCAGCACCTGGGGCTATCTACAGGTGCCGCTGATGGTAAGTAAATCGGGCGCAATCATGTGCGATCATGAATATGATTTCACGCTGATGCAATACGACAGCGAGGGCACCATGCTGGGCTACAACTGCTATGGTGACAAAGAGATAGAGCTACCCAGAATGGTAGCCACCTCGCCCGATGGCAGCACGTGGCTGCTGGGCGATGTGCTGATGGCTGAAGACAATGAAGATGGCCGCCTTGCACAACATGACACGTGGCTGCGCCAATTGGATATAGACGGAGAAGCCATTGTTGCAGCCCATACCTACACAGAGGTAGAGGAGCTGGCAACAGACCTCGCCTTCCTGCCGGGCAAAGTGGTAACTATTGCCAACCGCATGACCAAGGTGAATGATGTGGCTTATCGCAAGTATGAAGACAATGTCTATATCACCTGTTTGACAACACAACCCAAGGCTATCAGCAATACACCCTTGCTTCAATTGATAGAACCCATGGACCTGATAATGGATGAGACAGAGCAAGTAAGAACACACTATGCGGAACCTGAACAAGAAGAAAAATCAGCACAACAGAATAGCGGACAACATGGAAGCCTTGAGGTAAGGCTCTATCCCAACCCTACACGCAATGCCATCACCATCATGGCCAATGCGCTGATAAAAGAAGTGCGCATAATGAGCAGCACGGGCTGCCTGGTGCAAAGTGATGCCATGGTTCAGCAACTACAGATAGAGATTGACACCAATGAACTTGCAGCAGGCACCTACCTGATAGAGATAGTGACCGTAGATGGCACAGAGGTGAAGCGGTTGGTGGTGGAGTGAGTAATACTATCAACTGATTTGGTCAGAATATCAAAGCTCCGGTAACGGGGCTTTTTTCTATATTACAGTCAAAGTTTCCTTGTTGACAATTGCCACCAATGGAACCATACTACTATGAAGCATTTCGCAAATTGCAAATCTCAAGAGCGAATCTCACATTGGCAAAAAACACCATCAAAAACAGCGAAGAAGACTCCATCGGAGCAGGCCCCCCGTGGACAGAACCCCACACTGAAAAAGCCAGCAGGCCAAAAAAACAGAAGTCAGCTGGCACAGGCCGCTGGGCTGGTCTTAAAGCCTTCGTAGCAGACCCGCGGGTTCAGAAAATCACAGGTATTTTCTTAGTGTTGTTCAGCGTTTTTGTGTTCTTGTCTTGCACATCATATCTCTTTACCGGTTCGCACGATTTTTTGCTGGTAACTGCTGATGAGGCAACTGTGGAATTCTCGCAGAATGAACCCTACAAAAACTGGATGGGGAAAATCGGAGCACACGTTGCCTGGTTTTTCATGAACAAATATTTCGGCTTGGGTGCCCTATTCATTCCACTGATATTATTCATGGTGGGCATTCGTGTGTGGCTGAAAAGAGACTTGCTTCCGTTTTGGAAAACCATGCGCCTGTCCATTCTTGCCATGTTCTTCTTTCCGCTGGCCATTGGTTTTCTCTTTCACCACCGAGTAGATGGTTTTGACAGAACCATTGAGATCACCTGCAACCAGAACCTCGTGGGTGGCTACGGTCACTTCGCTACCGAGTGGTGTACGTTCACCTTGGGTTGGTTCGGCACATTGATGTTTTTGTTGTTTGTGATAGGTGCTTTCCTCATGTTCAACTACAGCGCGCAAGTGGAAGGTGCAGGCAAACGACTGATCGAGTGGTGGCGCAATCGTGCAAAAGCTATTGCACCTGAGGAAGAGGAAGAAGATGAACAACCAAAAACCAAGGATGCAAAAGCAGCCGCTGCCGCTGCAGTGGCATCCAATGCTTTTGCGGAGGAGGAGGATGGAACAACAGTGACCAACAATTTCAAACCAGAGCCGACACAAGCGATGGAAGCGGAAGAAGAAGACGCGTTTGAAATAGTGACCAACAACGAACCGGAGTACATACCTGTGGTGCCTGCCCTCGAACTGGAGCCAATAGAGATAACAGCGGACACCATGTTGCCTGCCGGAACTGTGGCTACCGAAACCATTGGTGAAGGTGGAATGGACATAGCGATAGAAGGTGTGGAAGAAGAACTGACCGAAGCCGAAATAGAGCGCACATTAGAAAAGCTCGGCCCCTTCGACCCGAAGAAAGACCTGCCGCGTTACGAATTGCCCAGCATAGAAATGCTGAAACCACATGGCGGACAAGGCCCGCAGATAAACAAAGAAGAACTGGAAGCAAACAAGAACAAGATTGTAGAAACGCTGAACCAGTACAAAATAGAGATCGCCAAAATCAAAGCGAGCATTGGCCCGACAGTGACACTGTATGAAATAGTGCCTGCACCGGGTGTGCGCATTTCCAAGATAAAAAGCTTAGAAGATGATATTGCGTTGAGCCTTGCAGCCCTTGGCATACGCATCATTGCGCCTATACCCGGCAAAGGCACCATAGGCATAGAAGTGCCCAACAGCAAACCCGATGTGGTGAGCATGCGCGCTTTGATTGCATCCGAAAAATTTCAGAATGCCGAGATGGAGTTGCCTATAGCCTTGGGCAAAACCATCAGCAATGAGAACTACGTAGTGGACCTGGCCAAGATGCCTCACCTGCTGATGGCGGGTGCTACGGGACAAGGAAAGTCTGTAGGCTTGAACGCCATTCTCGTTTCATTGCTTTACAAAAAGCATCCTGCGGAAATCAAGTTTGTGCTGGTGGACCCCAAGAAGGTGGAGCTGACGCTCTTCAACAAAATAGAGCGCCACTTCTTAGCCAAGCTGCCCGGCACAGCCGAGCCAATCATAACCGATACAGCGAAGGTGGTGAAGACCTTGCAGTCGCTGTGTATAGAGATGGACAACCGCTATGAGTTGCTGAAGATGGCTGCCTGCCGCAACATCAAGGAATACAACGGCAAGTTTGTGCAACGCAGATTGAATCCTGAGAACGGCCACCGATACCTGCCCTACATAGTGCTGGTGGTGGATGAGTTTGCTGACCTCATCATGACCGCAGGGCGCGAGGTGGAAACACCTATTGCACGCCTTGCACAGTTGGCGCGCGCCATTGGCATTCACCTCATCATTGCTACACAGCGCCCATCGGTCAATATCATTACAGGAACTATCAAAGCCAACTTCCCTTCGCGCATTGCCTTTCGCGTGACAAGTAAAATAGACTCACGCACCATCCTAGACACAGGCGGTGCTGATCAGCTTATAGGCCGTGGCGATATGCTTTATTCCACCGGCAATGATTTGATACGCTTGCAATGCGGCTTTGTGGATACACCCGAAGTGGAGGAGATAACCGACATGATAGGCAACCAGCAGGGCTATCCCGATGCGCTGCTGCTGCCTGAAGTTTTTGATGAAAATGCATTGGACGTGGATAGCTTTGACCCCGGTGACCGTGACGAACTGTTTAGCGAAGCAGCCCGCATCGTAGTATCTACACAACAAGGCAGTGCCTCGCTGCTGCAACGCAAACTGAAATTAGGCTACAACCGCGCAGGCCGATTGGTGGACCAGTTGGAGGCTGCCGGAGTGATAGGCCCCTTCGAAGGAAGCAAAGCCCGCAAGGTGTTGATACCCGATGAGATTACTTTGGAACAGTTCTTGAAAAACTCGGCCGCCAACCCCAATTATTAGCAACACATTTTTATGAAAAAGACTTCCCTCCTGCTCGCCATTGCATTGGTTAGCGTGGCTATCAGCAGCACAGCACAAACCTCGAAAGAAATTCTCGACCAGCTTTCGGCCAAGGCAAAAGCATACAAGAGCATCACTGCGGACTTTACCAGTTCGCTGGTAAATCCGAAAACCAACCAGACCACAAGCCAAAGCGGCAGCATCAAGATAAAAGGCTCCAAGTATTATGTGAGCATGGGCGACTACCAGATATGGTGCGATGGCAAGACTGTTTGGAACTACAGCAAGAAAGACAACAGCGTAACCATTGACAACCTTGCCGATGTGAAAGACGGTGGTTTCGACCCCTCAGAGATGTTCACTATATGGGAAAAAGACTTCAAGCATGAAATGAAAAACACCAACCTGACAGTGGACGGTGTGGCCTGCTACCAGATACAACTGAACCCCAACAACCCCAAGAACAAGAGCTACCACACCATAACCATGTATGTGGACAAGGCCAAAATGGAAGTGACCAAGGTTGAAGTAAAAACCCGCGAGAACGCCACCATCACCTACAAGATAAAGAACTTCAAAACCACGCAAGACTTGCCTGATACGGACTTCACGTTTGTCACATCGAAACATCCAGGCTGTGAAGTAGTGGATAATAGGGAGCCATAAATTCGCTGATACATGATAACAAGAAGGCCAACCACGCGGTTGGCCTTTTTGGTTCTTTATTAAACATATCAGCATCCGTGAAGTATGTAACGAATACCTGAATGCATGTAATTGCCAAGCCTTCCATTGTTCGGGCATTTGCGGCAATGAAAAGATTACTACTATTTGTGCTGTTGCTGTTCGGATTATTTCCATCGCAACTATCAGCACAAGAGAACTTCGGGAACACGCTCAACTTAGGAGTGGGTGTAGCAGGCTATGGTGGTTATTACCGCTATGCTGGCAGGTCGCTGGCTACCTTTCATATCAACTATGAGTTGAACGTAGCGCCCAGCTTTACGCTCGCACCCTTTGCCAGTTTCTATTCTTTCTCCAGCCGTTACTACTGGGGCAACAGCAACAATCCTCACCGCTACTATGGCTACCGCGAAACAGTGATACCCATAGGACTGAAGGGAACCTTTTACTTTGATGAAATACTTGTTGCAGGTTCCAAATGGGACTTCTACTTGGCAGGTTCCATTGGGTTTGCAATCATCAATTCGCATTGGGATGATGGCTATGAGGGTGACAAAAACTATTACCACAGCGGCACTCCCCTCCTACTGGACATCCATATGGGTATGGAGTATCACTTCAACAATCGCATTGGAATGTTTCTGGATTTGTCCAGCGGCATGTCCACCATTGGCTTGGCTGTTCATTCTAAATAAAAAACAATTTACAAATGGGAAACATACTTTACCTCATTGCAGTAGTGCTCATCATTCTTTGGGCCATTGGTTACCTGGGTTATAGCTCAGGCGGGCTTATCCATATTCTGCTGGTGATTGCAGTTATCGCCATCATCCTTCGCATCATTCAAGGAAAGAAAATAGTTTGATTTTTTTCGATGTCAATGAGGCTGCAACATGTGTGGTCTCATTTGGTGTGCGCTCACGTTTTTGCATGAGCACTTCTTGCAATGTGTGAAGGATGTAATGTATTGCTCCGCAACTGTAACAACTGTAGTACAAGCCCGGGTCAGGTTTGCAACGGCAAAGAAAATAACAGCCAACAACAAATGAATTACAAGAAAACAAATGCAATAGCAAGTATGACTTGCTTGGTGTGCATGCTCGTGAGCACTGCACAAATGAACGGACAAGGTGGCGAAGTGGGCCTTCGATTTATGCCCACCATATCCAACGTGAGTGCTCAAACCTCAACTGGAGGTGTAATAGAAGGGGAGGCTACTCTTGGTTATGGTATTGGCTTGATGCTCGGATACCATTTTAATGAAATCGTAGGTGTGCAGATAGAAGGTATTTACAACACCATATCGCAGAAGTATGTAGAACAAGACAAGGAACATAAAATCAAACTGAAGTATTTCAACATTCCACTATTGATGTCGCTCAATACCGGCAATACAAAGGTGGTGAACTTCAACATTGTGGGAGGCCCCCAGATTGGCATCAGCGTTGGCAGTAGCTTAGAAACGGTAAACGGAAATAACATAAACAATGAGCAAGCTGTGCTCTCAGTAAAGAAAGGAGACCTCGGCTTAGCTTATGGTGCAGGCCTGGACTTTGGACTCAATCCAGTAAACACATTACGATTCAGCATTGGCTTTCGCGGTGTATATGGCTTGTTTGACATCAGCGACAACAACCGCAACCTCGCTACTGACTCATACTATTTATTAGACAGAACACATATCAAAACATACTCAGGTTACATAGGTGCTTCCTTTTTATTCTGATGAAAAAGTTTAACTAAAAACGATTCGTCTCTCTCTCCCAAAATATGATGACCTGCACGTAACAACTTGCAGGTCTTTGTATGCTATATCGCTTGCATGCAAGGCACCTGCCCAATACTAAAACATGTGAAAAGTGTAAGAGGACGCAAACGATGTGTAACATGAAAGCGAGTGCACTACGAGTTATTTGTCAAGTGGCAATTCTGCCACACTTGAGCCGCCAATAAGCGGCATACAATCAACAGATATAATGAATAAAAGGAATTTAGCGATAGCGCTTACATGCATAGTGGCCATTGGTACGCTGGCATCATGCAACAAATACGAAGATGGTCCGGGCATCAGCCTTCGGTCCAGAAGAGAGCGTGTGGCCAATACATGGCAAGTGGAGAACTACAAAGTGAATGGCTCAGACCTCACCAGCCTGGTAGCGGACTACACAGAAACCTTCACCAAAGACTATGACTACAGCTACCAGTGGGGATCGCTGGACGGCACCGGAACATGGGTTTTTCAAAACAATGATGAAGAGATAAACCTCACCGGAACCGATGACCAAACATCAAGGATTTTGGAGATTGAGAAATTGGAAGAAAAAGCTTTTTGGTACTACTACATGGATGGCGATGACAAGCATGAAATTCATCTTATTCCGAATTGATATGAGCAGGAGAATAGGAAAGCCCAACACCTGCGATTCCGTTTCCACAAAACAAATACAACCCTTAATACAAATAGAACATGAAAAATCAACACAAGAGACCACGAACTCCATCAGCACAACCCGTTGAAAAAACGAACGAAGACTTCAACAAAAAAGCACCACACAAGGATGATGAAGACTTGAAACAAACGAACGTGATAATAGAAGTACCTAACGTAGGAGAGAAGGAAAAACAAGTGCCCGGTGATGTCTCGATGGACAAGCCGGAGACGAAAGAAACCATCGGGGACAAACTGCAGCCACAGAAGCCCGACACCCCATCGGACGGAAGGAAAGATGGGGAGGCTGATGCCGAGCAAACCACTCATCCGGAAGAATAACTGCGCAATGGAAATATTGCAACAATCCCTACGCCCATGAAACCACAAGTTGCCATCATCTCCGTCAGCATTCGCGAAGGCCGAAGAAGCCATCGTGTTGCGCTTTATTTTAAGAACTACCTGGCTGAACACCTGCTGGCCGATACAGAAATCATAGACCTGCGTTCTTACAATTTTCCCCTATTTACAGATACGCTGAAGGCACAAAAAGATCCATCCACATTCGCGTTGGAATTTGGCGTGCAGGTGAATACGGCAGAGGCCATCATCATAGTAACACCGGAATACAACGGTGGTATGCCCGCAAGTTTGAAGAATGCGATAGACCTGCTCAATGATGAATGGCGCAACAAACCGATTGGTATATGTACCGTTTCAGCCGGTGCGTTGGGCGGATCACAAGTGTTGATGTCATTGCAGTTTTCACTTTGGAAAATAGGCGCTACCATTATTGCAAGTACTTACTCGGTTGCAAAGGTGCAAGAGGCATTCTCAGAAACCGGGGTACCTACTGATGCTATCGCTGCCGATGCTTATGCAAAGATTTTTCTAACGGATTTGTTGGACAGTATTCAATCACATCACCATGCTATTGCTGAATAAACCTTACTGCATTGTTCCCAAAACCACATTCCACCAGCAAGTTGATTGCAGCCATATTGCTCTGTCAGGCAGCAAGTCTTGCAAGTGGCTACTTAGCCGGTGCTAGTGCAGATGGTTGGTTTGAACAACTAAACAAACCCATCTGGAATCCACCGTTCTACTTATTCGCTCCTGTCTGGACTTTGCTTTATCTTCTGATGGGTTTTTCACTTTGGTTGGTGTGGATAAGCAATGCTGCAAGTGAATTGCGAAGGCGAGCCATCTTTCTTTTTGCATCACAACTCCTGCTCAACTTTTTGTGGTCCATCATTTTTTTCAGGTGGCATTCGCCTGCGTGGGCACTCATCGATATTGTGTTACTAATAGTCCTCGTTACAGTTACCATATTCCTCTTCGCTCGTATTTCAAAACCCGCAGCTAGGTTGCTGGTGCCTTACATAGCATGGGTATGCTTCGCAGCCTTGCTCAACTATTCCATCTGGAGTTTGAATAGTTGACATTTTCAATCCACCAACACTCCAATAACAAACAGTATGATAGAAGTAAAAAAGGAAGGAATCATTTTGAAAAAAACCGAGCTTGGTTTTGAAAATGAAGGGGTATTGAACCCTGCCGCTATTGTGGTAGATGATAAGATACATCTCTTCTACAGAGCAGTCAGCAAGGGCAATTACTCTACCGTAGGCTATTGCAAAATGAGTAGCCCTTTGACGGTGGAAGAACGGCACGAATCGCCTTTGATATTTCCTCAGCATGAGTATGAAACGCAGGGTGTGGAAGATCCGCGCATTACAAAAATTGATGATGTGTACTACCTCACCTACACTGCTTTTGATGGCATGAACGCACTGGGTGCTTTGGCCACGTCCGAAGATTTAGTGCACTTCACCAAAAGGGGATTGATAGTGCCGCAAATAACCTATGAGGAATTTAGTCGGCTGGCTGGTTCCAAGGAAATAATCAATGAGAAATACCTGCGCTACAATAAACATTTTCATACCAAAAAGAATCTTGACAAGAAGCTATTCGTGTGGGACAAGAATGTGATCTTCTTTCCGAGAAGAATTGATAACAAGCTGCATTTCATTCATCGCATCAGACCCGATATTCAGATAGTTGCCATCAACAATATTGAAGAGTTGACAACAGAACATTGGCAGAGTTATTTCCTGAATTTGAGCGAGCACATTGTGCTTGCACCCAAACACAAACACGAAGTAAGTTATATAGGCGGTGGCTGTCCGCCTATTGAGACTGCAAAGGGTTGGCTCCTAATCTACCATGGCGTGTCCGACACCGTAACCGGATATGTGTATGCTGCATGTGCGGCATTGCTCGACCTAAATAACCCACAAAAAGAAATAGCACGTTTGCCTTATCCGCTTTTTAAGCCAGAGCATGACTGGGAACTAAAAGGAGAGGTCAACAACGTATGCTTTCCCACAGGCACCGCCCTGTTTGGTGATACACTTTATATATACTACGGTGCAGCCGATGAACGCATTGCATGCGCTTCGGTCAGCCTTTCCAGTTTAGTAGATGAATTGCTTCAATATGCTTCGCCAAATGGAAAATGAAAATGACCAATCCATATTAAGCACTCTCGCATCCAATTCGTTTCATGATGATGCGCTATACAATCAAAAGGCTGAGATTTTACTCATCTCTTCTTATCCTTCTCGCGTGTGTGGCATTGCCACCTACTCTCAGGATTTGCTGAATGCGCTAAGCAACAAATTCAGTAAGTCTTTCACCGTGAAAGTATGTGCACTGGAAACAGGCGACAACCATGAGAAATATGGAGATGAAGTGAAATACGTTTTGAATACCGCTGACGAAGCAGCGTACACCACCACGGCCCAACTCATCAACATGGATAGAAAGATTGAGATTGTACTCATCCAACATGAATTCGGGCTTTTTGATAAAATGGAATATCAATTCCAGCAGTTCATTGACCTGCTGAGCAAGCATGTCATCGTTGCTTTTCATACAGTGCTGCCTCATCCGCACCAGAAGCTAAAAGCACAAGTGCAAAGCATTGCCAATGCCTCAGATTACATTGTGGTGATGACCAACTACTCCTCAAGTGTGCTGAAAGAACAGTACAATGTTCCCGGTGAAAAGATTGTGGTAATACCTCATGGCACTCACCTAGTGCCTCATACTGACAAAGCATTGCTCAAAGAGAAATACCACTTTGAAGGAAGAAGAGTTTTGTCCACGTTTGGCTTACTAAGCTCAGGAAAAAGTATTGAGACCACCATTGATGCCTTACCCGCTATAGTAAAATCAAATCAGGATGTACTGTTTCTGATCATCGGAAAAACGCATCCCACAGTGGTAGTAAACGAAGGACAACGCTACCGCGAAATGCTTGAAATGAAAGTAGAAGCACTTGGGTTGAAGAACCATGTCTTGTTCATCAATCGCTTTCTTCCGGTGGATGAATTACTCGAGCATTTGCAATTGACCGACATCTATTTGTTCACCTCCAAAGACCCCAATCAGGCTGTAAGCGGCACATTCTCTTATGCCATTAGCTGCGGGTGCCCGGTGGTGTCCACACCTATACCCCATGCGCGGGAAGTACTGCAAGGCGATGCTGGCATCATCATCGACTTTGAAAATTCTGAGCAACTGAGCAGTGCTGTCATCAACTTGTTGGACAATGAAGAACTGCGAACCAACATCAGCATGAACGGACTGCATCGGATGGCCTCCACGGCATGGGAAAACTCAGCCATTCAACATGCAGTTCTTTTTGCCAATACATCACAGGCGCTTAGCTCCATTCAATTTGATTGGCCATCCATCCATCTGGAACATGTGAAATCCATGACCACCGATTTTGGGATGATTCAATTTTCCATCATCAACAAGCCCGATATCGAATCAGGCTATACACTGGACGATAATGCGCGTGCACTAATAGCCATGTGCATGCACTATGAACTGACAAGCAGCTATGAAGCCCTGCGACTCATTCAAGTCTATGTGCAGTTCATCAAACATTGCTTGCAACCCAAAGGCTACTTTCTCAACTATGTGGACAGCGCCAAAACATTCACCGACCAGAACAACAATGCTAATCTGGCCGATGCCAATGGCAGAGCTATTTGGGCATTGGGCTTTCTGCTTTCGAAACGCGATCAGCTACCTGAAGAGCTCATTGCAGAGGCGCAAAAACTCTTGCTGTCTGCATTGCCCGGCCTGCGCACACTGCACTCCACACGCGCCATGGCTTTTGCCATCAAAGGACTTTACTACTTCCACACCATGTACCCTTCGGTGGAGAATGAATCCATTATTGTGGCCTTGGCTGATAGACTGGTGCAGATGTACAGGCACGAGTCTGAAAGAGATTGGAGGTGGTATGAGAGTTACCTCACCTATGGCAACAGCATATTGCCTGAAGCGATGCTTTGCGCATGGCAGGCAACGGGCAATATTATTTACAAAGACATTGCAAAAACATCCTTTGACTTTCTGCTACAGCTCACCTTCGATGAAGGAAGAATGAAATTGATATCCAACAAAAGCTGGCTGCGCAAAGGGCACAAAGCTGCCCAACATGGCGAACAGCCAATAGACGTGGCCTATACCATTCTTGCATTGAGTCGATTCAATGATGTTTTTGAAGAGGCAGATTATCCCCTCAAAATGAACATTGCTTTCAATTGGTTCCTGGGTAACAATCACCTGAATCAAATCATATACAACCCTTGCACAGGCGGCTGCTATGATGGGCTGGAGGAGCACAACGTGAACCTGAACCAGGGAGCTGAGTCCACCTTGAGCTACCTCATATCGAGATTAGCCATGGAACTGTTGTTCTCACCTACCGCCTTGTCCTCCTCTGCTGTGCTTCACATAGTGCATTGAAAGTGTAAATCATGTAAGATATGCTCATTGATATGTAAATCTGATTGCGGCAATAATCTTCAGTATTGCAGTGTAATATTTCAACTACAGAAAAAAAATATTTCAGAGTCGTTTCTGAAACAAGGTGGTTTAAGGTTTTAGAGTGGTTTAGGTCGAGGCGTGGGCAAAGGCTCGCGCCTCATTTTTATATGAGCCAACAGTGAATGATGTAACACATACCACGTAATGTGTAATAGTGATGCGACCCAGGCAGGAAACCTTTGCAAAGCGTACATCAGCTCAAAATACTCGGTGATAAGCGGAGTTGCTTCCATCAACAAGCATTATGAAAACAAAACAAATTCTACATCTGTCACTGCTGTGTATGGCATTGATTGCTGCTCTGTCAGCCGGTTTTATGTCGTGCACCGATACAGCCTCTCCTGACGACACAAAACAAATGGCTGAAAACAGTAATGACGCGAAGCTCAACAATGAACGCAAGGAGAAAGATGCACAGTTCTTAGTAGATGCCACTGAGCTGAATTTGCAAGAGATAAAACTTGGACAACTCGCGCAGCAATACAGCACCAACAAAGAAGTGCAACACCTGGGAGAAATGATGGAAGATGCGCACACCATTTTTCTCATTGAGATAACTGAGCTGGCGCGCACAAAGAAGGTGACAGTACCCACCGCGCTTACTGATAATGGGCAGAAAGCCTATGACCTATTGAGCAAAAAATCAGGAATAAATTTCGACAGAGGCTATTGCAATGGTGCAGTGATGCATCACGAGGAGGCCATCAAAAAGTTTGAAACAACTGCCAAAGAATCTACAGACGAACAGCTACAGACATGGACAGTGAACACGCTGCGCAACCTGCGCATGCGCCTGGACCATGCTAAAACATGCAAGAACAACTGCGACCAAATGGACCCCAAAAAATGAAGAATAAAATAATGAAAAACAACAACAACATGCCCATAGCAAGCAATGGAAAAATAAGGCCGGAAAACATGCTGCCCAGAACACTCTCCGCATCAGCAGGTGGTTTGAGAAAACTGTTTTTAGCCGAACTCAAAGACATCTATTGGGCAGAGAAGGCACTCACCAAAGCCTTGCCTAAAATGATAAAGAAGGCCACATCAGCGGAGCTTTCTGATGCACTAAGCGAGCACCTGGAATCAACCAAGGAACACGTGAACCGATTGCAGGAAGTTTTTCTATGCATCAATGAAAGGGCTATCGTGAAGAAGTGCTATGCCATGGAAGGCCTCATACATGAGGCAAGTGAGATAATGGAAGAAACCGAAGAAGGATGGGTGCGCGATGCGGGCATTATATCGGCATCGCAAAAAATAGAGCACTACGAAATAGCTACTTACGGAACACTGCGCGCATTTGCACATGCACTGGGCGAAACAGAAGCTGCCAACCTGCTGCAACTGAACTTAGTTGATGAACAAGAGGTGAATATCCAATTGACAGAGATAGCAGAATCATACATCAATGCAGAGGCTGCGGGCGATGATGAGGATCCAGAACAAGAAGAGGTGCCGATAGCAAAAACAACGAAATCAAAAACAAACAAAAACAATAAATAAATCAAACAACATGAGTACAGGAAAAATCGTATTAGGCGTATTGACAGGAGTGGCCGTTGGTGCGGCACTCGGCATCCTATTCGCGCCCGACAAAGGTTCGGTGACACGCGGCAAAATTGCTAAGAAGGGCAAAGACCTTACAGGTGATATGAGCGACAAATTCAACGAGTTTGTGGAGAGCATCACCCAGCAATTTGAAAAGGTGAAAGAGGAAGCCACCACCATGGCCGATAAGGGCAAGGCAAAAGCAGAAGACTTTGCACAGAACGCAACACGCAATTAGTGCATCCTCCTTCTATCAACAACACAAGCAACATGGAATCAGAAAACAGTCCGATAACGGAGCTTTTTGAAAGAACAGAAGCTTACACCAAAACAAGTTATCAATTAACCAAGCTGAAAGCGGTGGAGGTGGCCACTACGGTGGTCTCCACACTGCTTGCTAAAGCAATTGTGGCACTGGTGGTGATGCTGATGTTGATGGTGTTGAGCATTGGTATTGCATTCTGGCTAGGCGAGTGCATTGGCACAGTCTATTATGGCTTTTTTGCAGTAGCTGCAGCCTATGTCATCATGGGTGTAGTGCTCAATGCCTTTCTGCTGCGATGGATCAGAAAACCCATCAGCGACTTGCTTATCAAACACATGCTGTCATGAACGACTTACCTTCTGCCATCCACTCTGAAGCTGACTTGAGTGCAGCCATTGCCACCCTCAAAACACGGCAGAGCATGGAAAGAAAACTCGTGCAGGAATCCTTCGTGGTGGCTTACGAAAGCATACAACCGATCAACATCATCAAAGACACACTGAAGCGCGCTATGAGCAGCCCAGAAATAAACGGTGCCTTGCTGAACAAGTCGGTGGGCTTTGCAGCCGGCTATGTGTCTAAGAAATTGGTGGAAGGTGCCACTGCCAATCCGCTGAGAAAGATGCTGGGCGCTGCGGTGATGATGGGCGTCTCCAATTTGATAAACAGAAATCCGCAGATGGTGGAGGCACTGCGAAAAGGATTCACTCAATTCTTTACCAAACAAGCCGAAGCGGAAGAGCATGTGTGAATAATGTAACTCTTCCGTGTGGATGTGTAACGCCTCGCGCAATGGAACCACGGAGGTTTGACCTGCTGCGAAATTCCTTTCGCACACATAATACAAACAACAAACTATGATGAACACAACAGAACTACTGGGCCAGTGGAACCAGAAGAAAGGCAAACTAAAACAAATGTTTGCGGAGCTTACAGACGATGACTTGCTATTTGCCGAAGGCGCTTTGGACGAGATGAAAGGCCGCCTGCAGATAAAACTTGGCAAAACCAAAGACGAGCTGGACCTAATCTTCAGCACCCTCTGACTGCCACCTTATTCACCCGCTTTAATACAAAACACAAAATGAGAAAAACACAGATAATAAAATCAGCGATTGCAGTACTGCTGGCAGTTGTGACCCTTGCCGGTTGCCAGAGCGCTGCTGACAAAGAAAAAGATGCACAGCAAAAAGTGAAGTCAGCACAGGATGACCTGGCTGTGAAGCAAGCCAAAGCAGATGCCGAGCTAAAGGAAGCCCGCGAAAAGGACGAATGGTTGCTGCTGCAAAAAGATGCCGAGCTGCAGGTGAAGACCAACGAACTGGCCATCATGGAGCTAAAAGTAAAGATGAAGAAATCGGGCAAGACGATGGACACGGTTTACAGCAACCGAATAGACGGCCTGGAGGCGAGCAATGTGGAATTGCGCGACAGAATTAAAAACTACAAACGCGAACAAAGCGATTGGGAAGCCTTCAAGCGCGAGTGGCGCAATGACATGGATGCCCTCTCAAAAGACATTCGTAACCTTATGGTGGACAACACCAAATAATAATTTTGAAACGGATGAAGAGGGGCGGAAACATTTTTTCGCCCTTTTTCATTTTCATCACCTGCTAAAACAAACAGAATGATATGGACAATGTTGAACTCGAAAAATCGATGGCACACATCACTGTGGAGATCATCGAATACATAGCCAACTCGGTGGTGATAAAAACCATACTGAAAAAATCGACCGGCAACATCAGTGTGATGTCGTTCGATAGTGGTGAGGGCCTCACCGAGAAGACAACGCCCTTCGACACCTTCGCACAAATCATTGATGGCAACGCGGTGATAGTGATAGCGGGCGAGTCGCACCACCTCAAAACAGGACAAAGCATAGTGATACCCGCACACGCTCCCAACCATGTGCAACCCAACGGAAGATTCAAAATGATACTGACTGTAATCAAAAGCGGCTATGAGTGACCATGGTATAGCCCCCAGTCCGCCTGCTGCTTCACGCTACCTTTACTGCTATTCTAACCACCCTATTATTTCTTTTGAAGTTATACATCAAATACATGGTAAGCCTTCGCTGCAAGATGATGGTGAAGGAAGAGCTGCTGAAGCTGGGCATACGCTATGTGATAGTGGAGCTTGGCACGGTAGAGATGCTGGAGGACATCACCCGGGAGCAACGCGACCAACTGCGCATCAACCTGCTGCGCTCCGGCCTGGAGCTGATGGATGACAAGCGCGCCATCATGGTGGAGAGGGTGAAGAACGTAATCATAGAAATGATACACTACCAGGACGAGGCACCTAAGGAGAACTACTCCGACTACATCAGCGAAAAGCTTGGCCTCGACTATACCTACCTCTCCAACGTATTCAGCGAGGTGAAGGGTATCACTATACAGCAATTCATCATCATACACAAAATAGAAAAGGTGAAAGAGCTGCTGCTGTATGATGAGCTGAACCTGACGGAAATAGCCTACCGCCTGCACTACAGCAGTGTGGCCCACCTCAGCAATCAATTCAAAAAAATAACGGGCCTCACGCCTTCCTTCTTCAAGCAACTGAAACAGAAGCGCAAGTCGCTGCTGGAGAATGTGTGACCATGCACCCTGATGCAGAGGGTCTATCAAGCAATGATGTAACAATCCTCTGTCATTGTGTAAGCACCACGCGCGCTGGTTGCTGCTACTTGCGCCATGCAACAATTCCGTTGCAACTAATACATAACAAAATATGGCAGAACTAAAAAACACAGTGCCTGTGAAAGGCGATTGGCTGAATCAGAAAACAAAACTGAAAGCCAAATTCTCGACCCTGACCGATGCAGACTTACAGTATGAAACGGGCAAGAAGGACGACATGATGAAGAAGGTACAGACCAAACTTGGCAAGACCAAGGAAGAGCTGGACACCATCATAGCCGGCCTCTGAGGAGATAGGGTTTTGTAATAGAAACAAGAAACCGTTGAGCGCTACTAAGGTTAATGCAGGGCTTAGCGGTTTTTTTTTGCGTTGCCTGTTACCTGCACGCATAGGATGTGTCATAAAAAATAACACCATAGCAATCATACGCCCCATAACACCACTCCTGTCCTGCCTCTTGGCAGTAGCCCTTGTGGTGGTGCTTGGCCAATGCTCCTCTCCGCCATCGCCTGAGTCCGCTCCCGCTAAAACCATTGTGGCAAGAGATACTGCCGCCATGGTGGCAGATACCGTTACGCGCATGGCTGCTGTTCACATTCCTCTTACGGTGGTGGTGGACAACCTGGCCTCGCCCAGCGCTCCTGTGGTGGTGGGTGTGTACCAGTCCAACTATGAATTTCCAAATCCAAAAGGCCGCTTCAAAGTGTATCATCTGATACCCCATGGTGACACATTGACTGCTGATATACACGACCTGAAGTATGGCGAATATGCCTTAGCCATTTATCAGGATATAAACAGCAACAGTGAGATGGACAAAAACCTGATTGGCTTCCCGAAGGAGCGCTATGCTTTCTCCAACAACTTTAAGGTGTCGGTGAAGCTGCCGGTGTATGACCAATGCAAGTTTCAGTATGATGCGGTGCATCACTCGGTGTCCATGCGTTTGATAAAAGCTATGCAGATGGGTAAGTGAAGGAGGATTCTTTTTGCTTGTAGCACTCTATTATAATTCCTATCCGTGATGGGATGATGCGATGATATTAGAAAGGCCAACCACGCGGTGGGTCTTTTTTATATGCAGAACCCCGAAGGGGTTGCGAATCCCTACTGCCCGATGGATTGAATACCATTTTGAAGAATGAAATAAGAAAAGGCCAACCTCGCGGTTGGCCTTTTTTATATATGCAGAACCCTGAAGGGGTTGCGAATCTCCACTTTCATTTCACCTATTTTCTTCATTAACAAAAAAACAAAAACCCCGACCTACTGGCCGGGGCTTTAGCAGAACTACAACAGCGGACCTGCATATAAATAGGCGAACAGGCCCACTGCCAACCTCAGATCAATTCTATCTCATAATTAGTGGCTATGCCGGTGGTGTTTACCGCGGTGAGGTAGCGGGCGGTGTTGAGGTCGGGCGCGCCAAATTCGCTGATGTCTATTTCCCTGTCATCACCCGGGGCTATCACAAGGCCGGTGTTGCCCTGGCCAGCCACTACGCTGTCGAGGAAGAGTCGGAATTCTACAGTGCCCTCATTAGCCACGTTCAACTTGTCGCCCGGGAAGAAGGTGTGCACCAGCACGCTTTCTACCTCGCCCGGATCCAGTATGCCGGTGAATAGTATCTGGGCTATGTCGCGCAGTACTTCCAGCTCGAAGTAGGCTTCTATGAAGTTGGTATTGTCTGCATACTTATTCATGAGCAGGCCCAGGTTGGCGTATTGGCCAATCATGGCGGCTATGCGGGCCTCTTCCACCTGGGCACTGCCAGTGCCGGTGGCGGCTATGGCGCCTGTCTGCACCGAACGGGCGGCCACCAGGGCGGTGTGGTGGGCCACTACCGAGGTTTTCACCGCTGCCAGGGCGGGGTTGGTAAGGGCCTGTTGCAGGGTGTTGAAAGCGGCAATGCGCTCCTCCGTAATTTTTCTGTAAAATGGCTTGCGCGCATCGGGGAATATGGCCTTGTAAGCGGGCGATGATTTGATGTGCACCACCTGTATGAGCGGGTCCCACGTGTCCAGCCTTGTTTTGGTAAGGGCAAATAGTTGATCCAAATTGAGGGTTTGGCCCTCCTGCTGGCCGCCTGCGTTTTTCCACGCTGTGTATTTTTCTGTAAGAGCCACGTGCAGCGGGTGGTAGCTGGCGTAGAGCTGCACATCCAGCGGGTCGGGTACGCCTGCCCCCGCGCGCTGCTCCAATACATTGTCGTGGTGCTGGGAGAGGCGGTTCGCTTTTTTGAAAGAGTTAACAGTAGCGCTAACGAATTGATTGGTGAGGTAATGCCAGGTTGCTGCCATGGTAGTAGGGATTTTTTAATGAATTTGAAAAATTGTTATCAGAAGGGAAAACCAGCGCTGAGAAAAAATATTTTGCAGGGAAAGATTTTTAACAAATTTTTAGAATTGCGCCATGCTGTGCGTCCGTTTTGGCAGAAAAAATCAGTCGGGACGCTATTCCTTGCCAGGTATTGGGTAAAAACTACTGTCTGGCTGCAATCAGGAGCGAGCTATTGCTCCCCGACAGGTGTCTGGCTGCAATAGCTGGCGAAGTATGGCGATAAGACACCTGTCGGGGAGCAATACCTCACGGGGTATTGCGACAATACTGTTGTCTTACTGCAATAGTCCGCCAGGAAGTATGACAAGACTGTAGTCGGATTGCAATAGCTCGGAAGGAAGCCGAGCAAGACTGATTTTTTGTGGGTGTCATTCCACGGTGCGTTGGCATTGCGCCCCTTCCTCTTGCGGGGTCATTCCATGGTGTGCGGGCTTTGTGCCCCTTCCTCTTGCGGGTCATTCCACGGTGCGTTGCGTTGCGCGTGGCAAACGTGGAATCTGCCGGGCATGCAAGACCACAACAAATGAAAAGAAGCCAAAAGCAGTCATGGCGGTTCAGGGGATTCCACCCTCCGCTGCGCTGCGGGTGGAATGACCCGTGGAGAAAGAGGGCGGGTGGATAGAATAACACCAAATGACGAAGACAAGCGACAAGAAGTATTGCCATCTGACACCTACACAGCAACAAAGGCCATCCACTACGTGCGGACAGCCTTTGCATGAACATTTTTTGGTTTAGTCAGTTTATATCATCAGAGAGAAAAACTCAAAAGGTGATACTGGCGGAAGTACATCCCGCTGGGAGCCTGCGGCTTGTAGGTCGCAGCTCAAAGCATACGGTACGCAATACTATTTGGGAGTTTCCACCTTGTCATAAGCAGCACAGCTGCTGTGGCCTGCTGAGCAGCCTTGCATGGCTACACCAAGGGTGAGCATGCCAAGAAATACGATGAT